>JAEZEY010000500.1 GCA_023432845.1 Pseudomonadota bacterium | reverse complement strand
GGCCCGCTCCAGTGACATTTCTCCAGCAGACCACCTGAGGAAAACCATGGACACCCTCTTCATCATTCTCGCCGGGCTGATGGGCGCATCGGGCGTCGTGCTGGCGGCGGCAGGCGCGCATGGCGAGAAAGCCGGAATGGGCCTCGACAGCGCGGCGTACCTGCTGCTGATCCATGCCTGCGCGGTGATCGCCGTCACGGTGGCGACACGCAACGGCCTCACGCTGCGACCGATCGGGCTGGCGGCGACCGCCGGCTTCGTCATCGGCGCAGCCTTGTTCGCCGGCGACCTTGCCTTGCGCGCCTTTGCCGGACACCGGCTGTTTCCGATGGCCGCGCCGACCGGCGGCACGATCATGATCCTCGCCTGGCTGGCACTTGCCCTTGCGGCGCTGTTGCGCCGCTAGATGGCGGTTTCGCTGCGCTCAACCGCGCTTGTGCCATTGCCGCCCTCGCCGCCCGCCGCTAAAAGAACGCGCGAAGCCCAAGGCAGAAGGCCCCGGTGATGAGCCAAGCCCCGAAAGTCGATCCGCAGGAACAGGCCCGCGTGCTCTCCGAGGCGCTGCCGCACATGCAGCGCTACGACGAGGAGATCGTCGTGGTGAAATACGGCGGTCACGCCATGGGCGACGAATCCCTGGCGCAGGATTTCGCCCGCGACATCGTGCTGCTCGAGCAGGCCGCCATCAATCCGGTGGTGGTGCATGGCGGCGGGCCGCAGATCGCGGCCATGCTCAAGAAGCTCGGCATCAAGTCGGAATTCGCCGCCGGCCTGCGCGTCACCGATCAGGCCACCATCGAGATCGTCGAGATGGTGCTGGCCGGCTCGATCAACAAGCAGATCGTCGGCTACATCAACGCCGCCGGTGGCAAGGCCATTGGCCTGTGCGGCAAGGACGGCAACATGGTGCAGGCCAGGAAGGTCACGCGCACCGTGGTCGATCCGGACAGCAATATCGAGAAGGTGGTCGATCTCGGCTTCGTCGGCGAGCCCGACAAAGTCGATCTCACCGTGCTCAATCACGTGCTCGGCAAGGAGCTGATCCCGGTGCTGGCGCCGGTCGCGGCTTCGGCCGATGGCGGCACCTTCAACGTCAACGCCGACACCTTCGCCGGCGCCATTGCCGGCGCGCTCAAGGCCAAGCGCCTGCTGCTGCTCACCGACGTGCCCGGCGTGCTCGACAAGAACAAGAAGCTGATCACCGACCTGTCGGTCGCCGACGCGCGCAAGCTGATCGCCGACGGCACCATCTCAGGCGGCATGATTCCCAAGGTCGAGACCTGCATCTACGCGCTCGACCAGGGCGTCGAGGGCGTCGTCATCATGGACGGCAAGGTGCCGCACGCGGTGCTGCTCGAGCTCTTGACCGACCACGGCGCCGGGACCTTGATGCACAAGTGACGGCTTAAGCCGTCATTCCGGGGCGCTTGCTCAGCAAGCGAACCCGGAATCCAGCGCTGGATTCCGGGCCCGCGCGTTTCACGCGCGTCCCGGAATGACAGCGTTTCTGGTGCGCACTACGATGCCCCGCATGATTCGCCGCCTGATCGCCGGATGCCTCGCCGCCGCCGCGGTCTGCACCGCCACCGCCGCGCAAAATTCCGCCTTTGCGGAACTGTCGCTCTGCAACCGCACCAGCTACCGCATGGACGTCGCGCTCGGGCTCGAGCGCCGCGCCGTGGTGGAGACGCG
Organism: Pseudomonadota bacterium; assembly: GCA_023432845.1. Lineage (GTDB taxonomy): Bacteria > Pseudomonadota > Alphaproteobacteria > Rhizobiales > Xanthobacteraceae > Pseudolabrys. Next base: position 10,429 of record JAEZEY010000500.1, on the reverse strand, counting down.
CGGCTGGATCACCATCGATCCCGGCCAGTGCCAACAGGTGCTCGACAGCGCCTATGACGCCGACATGAGCTACGTCCATGCGAAGACGCCGGCGGTGTACGGTTCCGCGCCGCTGCCGCAGACCGGCAATGCCGACTTCTGCGTACGCGAGACGACGTTCCAGATCGCCGACGGCCGCGGCTGCCCGGTCAGCCAGCAGGTGCGGTTCACCGCGGCGCGGCCGTCAGACTCAGCCAGAGGCCCGGTGATCAATCTCGCCGAGGAAGCCGATTACGACGACGCGCAGGCGCGCCTTGCCGGCATCCAGCGCCTGCTCGTCATCGCCGGCTACGACGCCAACCCGATCGACGGCATCCAGGGCGGCAAGACGCAAGCCGCGATCAATAAGTTCCTCGCCGACCGCAAGCTGCCGGCTGACGCCGTCAATGGGCCGGATTTCTTCGCCACGCTGCTGACCGCGGCGCAGAGCCCGGAAGGCCACGGCTTTGCCTGGTGCAACGACACGGCCTATCCGGTGATGGCGGCGATCGGCACCGCGGAGGCTGGCGCGATCGTCACGCGCGGCTGGTACCGCGTCGAGGCCGGGCAATGCGTGCGGCCGGACATGCGCGGCGAGCAGAAGAAGATCTACAGCTATGCCGAGGCGGTCGACGACAAGGGCGCGGCGCTCAAGAAGAACGGCGTGGCGCTGACCTGGGGCGGCGACGTGCCGCTGTGCACCCGCGATGGCCGTTTCGAACTGTCCGACAACAAGGACTGCGCCGCCCGCGGCCTCAATGCCGCCAATTTCTCCGAGGTGGACCTCGCGAAGGAACCGGCGACGACGATCCGGTTCAAGGAACCCTGATTTGTCAGGCGTTGCGCCAGCCTCGCGGCGCCGAACGCGCTCCATGCCGCGGCGCGATGCCGGCCATTCATCCTTGAGCCTGCGCGGGAGTTCGTGCGATATAAACAATAGGGAGGATGCAACGAATGCCAAACCGTTCGTGCAGGGTCCTGTTGATTTACCCGAAGTTCGTTCCAAACTCGTTCTGGAACTATACCGATACCTGCAAGCTCCTCGATGCGCGCTACCCTGCCGCACCGCTTGGCCTGATCACTGTTGCCGCGTTGCTGCCGCAACATTGGGAATTCAAGCTCGTCAACCGCAACACTGAGGATCTGAGCGCGGACGACATCGCCTGGGCCGATCTGGTCATGACCGGCGGCATGATGAATCAGCAGCCTGACTGCATGCATCTGATCAAGCTCGTCCAGGCCAGCGGGAAACCGGTGGCCGTCGGCGGACCGGACGCAACGTCCAGTCCGCATCTTTACACCACGGCCGATTTCCGGGTTCTGGGCGAAGCGGAAGAAGTCATCGACGACTTCGTCGCAGCGTGGGAACGCGGCGAGCGCTCGGGCACTTTCGAAGCCGAGAAGTTCACGGCCGACGTCACCAAAACGCCGATCCCGCGCTTCGATCTGCTCAATTTAGACCACTACCTTTATATCTGCGTCCAGTATTCGCGCGGCTGTCCGTTCACCTGCGAGTTCTGCGACATCATCGAACTCTACGGTCGCAAGCCGCGCACCAAGACCGGCGAACAGATGCTGGCGGAACTCGACCGGCTCCACGCGCTCGGTTATCGCGGCCATGTCGATTTCGTCGATGACAACCTGATCGGCAACAAGAAAGCGCTCAAGAGCTTCCTGCCGGAACTGACGGCCTGGCAGAAGGCGCACGGTTATCCGTTCGAATTCTCGACCGAAGCATCGATGAACCTGGCGGACGACGACGAACTGCTCGGAATGTTGAAACAGGCGAACTTCTATGCCGTGTTCATCGGCATCGAGAGCCCCGACCCCGAGACGTTGCGGCAGACCAGCAAGAAGCAGAACACCCGCCGCAACATGGCGGAGAACATCCACAAGATCTACAGCTACGGCCTGTTCGTCATCGCCGGATTCATCGTCGGCTTCGACAACGAAAAAGGCTCGATCGCCGACGCCATGGCGGACTTCATCGAGGAGTGCGCCATTCCGGTCAGCATGGTCGGCCTGCTTTATGCCTTGCCCAACACGCAGTTGACCCGCCGCCTCGCCAAGGAAGGCCGGCTCTTTCAGGGCCATGACATCATGGACCTGGAGCGCTCAGGCGACCAATGCTCGCTCGGCATCAACTTCCAGCCGATGCGGCCGCTGCAGGATATCCTCAGCGACTACAAAAGGGTTCTCGAACGCGTGTACGAGCCCACCGCCTATGCGAACCGCCTCGATCGCCTGGCCGCGCTGCTGGATCGAAGTGAGCGCCCCGAGTCGCACAGGGACGATCGGCGCCGCCGCATGGCCTCGTTGCAGACCGTTCACCGCATCCTCGATGCGATGCCCGCCGAGCGCAGCCGGTTCTGGGACAGCTTCCTCAATTGCGCGCGGACCAATCCGGCCGCCCTGCCCGCGATTGTCTCGCTGATGGCGATGTACGCGCATCTCGGTCCGTTTTCCCGTCAGGTGATTACTGAAATCGACCGGCGCATTGCGGCCGAAGCCGCGTGCAAGAGCACGCCGGCAGCCCGATATAGCCGCAACGAAGCGGTTGCCATGGCAGGACCGCGCCCGAACTGACGACAGCCAGGAGGCCCGCGCCCCGCGGCCGCAACGCCGTCATGGCTCTTTCCTTCCCTCTCCCCCTGTGGGAGAGGGTGGCGAGCGAAAGCGAGCCGGGTGAAGGGGCAGCCCATCGGCATCCGGACCCCTCACCCGGTAATTCTCGCTGCGCTCGAATGACCACCCTCTCCCGCATGGGGAGAGGGGAAGAAGGGAACCCGGCCTTGTCTGCCAAGATTGCGAAGCGCGATTTCTCCAGCGTCGAAACCTGGGTATTCGACCTCGACAATACGCTGTATCCGCATCACGTGCTGTGGCAGCGCATCGACGACCGCATCCGCGCCTATGTCGCCGAGTTCCTCAAGGTGCCGGCCGACGAAGCCTTCCGCGTGCAGAAGGACTACTACAAGCGCTACGGCACGACGATGCGCGGGCTGATGACCGAACACGGCGTCAATCCCGACGAGTATCTCGACTACGTGCACCAGATCGACCACTCGCCGCTCGAGCCGAATCCGGCGCTCGGCGACGCGCTGGAGAAGCTGCCCGGCCGCAAACTGATCCTGACCAACGGCACGGTGGCGCATGCGAGCGCCGTGCTCAAACGGCTGGACATCGACAGGCATTTCGAAGACGTGTTCGACATCGTCGCCGCCGATCTCGAGCCCAAGCCCAAGGCGATCACTTATGAGCGCTTTCTCCTGCGCCACGGCGTCGACCCGACCAGGGCGGCGATGTTCGAGGACCTGTCGCGCAATCTCGAAGTTCCGTACACACTCGGCATGACCACGGTGCTGGTGGTGCCGTCCGGCCAGCGCGAAGTATTCCGCGAGGACTGGGAACTCGAAGGCCGCAGCGACCCGCATGTCGATCATGTCACGGATGATCTGGCGGGGTTTCTCGGGCAGGTGCGCTAGCCGATTCCGCTAACGAACTGCTGCAGCTCCGGCGTCTGCGGCGCGGCGAAGACGGTCTTCGGATGGCCGGTTTCGTGCACCTTACCGTGATGCATGAACACCAGATGCGTGCCGACGTCGCGGGCAAAGCGCATTTCGTGGGTGACGAGAATGAGCGTCATGCCCTCCCTTGCCAGCCGTTCGACCACGCGCAGCACTTCGTTGACCAGCTCGGGATCGAGCGCCGAGGTGATCTCGTCGCATAGCAGCACCTTGGGCCGCATCGCCAGCGAACGGGCAATGGCGACGCGCTGCTGCTGGCCACCCGAGAGCTGGCTCGGATAGGCATCCATCTTTTCCGACAGACCGACCTTGGCCAGCACTTCGGCGGCGATGGCGCGGGCTTCCTTCTTCGGCGTCTTGTTCACCACCGTCGGCGCCAGCATGACGTTCTCAGCGGCGGTGAGATGCGGGAACAGGTTGAACTGCTGGAACACCATGCCGACATGGCGGCGCAACTCGCGCAGATTAGCGTGAACGCCGCCGACCTCGATGCCGTCGGCGAGGATGACGCCGGACTGATAGGTCTCCAGCCCGTTGATGCAGCGAAGCAGCGTCGATTTGCCGGAGCCGGAGCGGCCGATGATGGCTACGACATCGCCCTTGGCGACCTCGAGCGATACGCCCTTGAGCACTTCGACCGCGCCGTAGCTCTTGCGCAGGTCGCGGATGCTAACCAGCGACATTGAGTTTCCCCTCGAGGCGTTTGGCGTACCAGGACAGCGGGAAGCACAGACCAAAATAGATCAGCGCCACCAGCGAATAGACGAGAAACGGCCGGAAGGTGGCGTTGTTGATCATGGTGCCGGCCTTGGTCAGCTCGACGAAGCCGATGATGGAGGCGAGCGCCGTGCCCTTGATGACCTGCACCGAGAAGCCGACGGTCGGCGCGATCGCGATGCGCATGGCCTGCGGCAGGATGACGTAGCGCATCTGTTCGACATAGTTCATCGCGACGCTGGCGGAGGCCTCCCACTGGCCTTTCGGAATAGCCTCGACGCAGCCGCGCCAGATTTCGGTGAGGAAGGCGCTAGTCCACAAAGTCAGCGCGAGGCCCGCCGCCATCCAGGGCGACACCTCGATGCCGAACAGCGCGACGCCGAAGAAGAACAGGAACAGCTGCATCAGGAGCGGCGTGCCCTGGAAGAACTCGATATAGAGCCTGGTCGGCACTTCGAGCCACTTGATCTGCGAGGTGCGCAGGAACAGCAGGATCAGGCCGACGATGCCGCCGCCGACAAAGGCAATCAGCGACAAGAGGACGGTCCACTGCGTCGCCCATACGAGGTTCTTGACGATGATCCAGAGGGAAAAGTCGCTCATCGTCAACCCACCTTTACGAAGCGGTCGCCGATGAGGCGCAGCACGTAGCGCAGCACAATGGCGAGCATGAGATAGATGAGCGCCACGACGAGATAGACCTCGAAGGCGCGGAAATTGCGCGATTGGATGAAATTCGCCGCGTAGGTCAGATCGGGTGCGGAAATCTGCGACACCACCGCCGAGCCGAGCATGACGATGATGATCTGCGACGACAGCGCCGGATAGATCTTGGCGAAGGCCTGGCGCAGCACGATGTAGCGCAGCACCTCAAACCGGCTCATGGCCAGCGAGGCTCCGGCCTCGATATGGCCTTTCGGCACCGCCTCGATGCCGGCACGGATGATCTCTGTCGAATAGGCGCCGAGATTGATGACCATGGCGAGAAAGGCCGCCGTGGTTTCCGACAGCTTGAGACCGAGCGCCGGCAGGCCGAAGAAGATGAAGAACAGCTGGACGATAAACGGCGTGTTGCGGATCAGTTCGACATAAGCGCGGACAATGCCGCCCAGCCATCGCGGCCCGAATGTCCGCGCCGACGCGCCCAATGTGCCGACCGCGATGCCGGCGACGGTGGAGACCACGGTGAGCACGATGGTGAACCACAGCCCCCAGGCCAGGTCTTGCCAGTGGGGCATGAGCGCGGAGAATTCGAGGTGGTAGGTCATGCGCTGATTTCACTCACGCGTGACGCACTCTCCGTTCGTCCCCGCGAAAGCGGGGACCCAGTCTTCGGTTGATAGGCTGTACTGGGTTCCCGCTTTCGCGGGAACGAACGGAGTTTGACGTGCTGCCTCAGCCGAACAAAACGCTCAAAACCCCGCCGGCAGCGGGTTCTTCAGCCACTTCTGCGAGAATTTGTTCAGCGTGCCGTCAGCTTTCGCCTTGGCGATGATCTCGTTGACCTTGGCCTTCAGCGCCGGCTCCTCCTTGTTGAGGCCGACATAGCAGGGCGACTCCTTCATGATGAATTTGGTAACGGCCGGGCGCGCCGGGTTCTTCTCGGTGATCGCGGCGGCAACGACGTTGCCGGTGGCGATCAGGTCGACCTGACCGGACACGAACGCGGCGATGGTCGCGTTGTTGTCTTCGTAGCGCTTGATGGTCGTATCCTTCGGCGCGTTCTTGGTGATTTCCTGCTCCTCGATGGCGCCACGCGTGGCGCCAATGGTCTTGCCGGCGAGATCCTCGATCTTGGCGACGGCAACGGCATTGGTGCCGAACACGCCGGAGAAGAACGGCGCATAGGCATTGGAGAAGTCGATGACCTTCTCGCGCTCGGCGTTCTTGCCGAGCGACGAGATCACGAGGTCTGCCTTCTTGGTCTGCAGATACGGGATGCGGTTTGCCGACGTCACCGCGATGATTTCAGCCTTCACACCGAGTTGCTCGGCGATGTAATTCGCCATGTCTACGTCGAGCCCCTGGGGCTTGAGATCGGGACCAGCCGAGCCGAACGGCGCGAAATCCTGCGGCACCGCGACCTTGAGAACCTTGGCCTTCAGGATGTCATTGAGAGCGTCGGCGTGCGCTGCCCCCGACAACAAAGAGACGCCCAACAAACCGGCAGCCACTGCACGAAAAAACGACATCAAACCTACTCCTTGCTTGAGACAACCAAAGTTGCCCAAACATGAAGCAAGCGGTGTGCCATTCGGTCGTGTTGAGCCGACGCGGCGGCGGCGGGAGAAATCCCGGATCCAGCACGACAAAATGCGCCGCGACCGGGATAGCGGCCTCAAGCTTCAACGACTATGCTCGTAAGCGCGTTGACGAAGCGCGGCCGTCAGGCTGCGTCCTTGCCGCCGCCGTCATTGCCGATATAGCGGACCTGACGCTGCGGGAACGGGATGGTGAAGCCTGCGCCTTCGAGCGCCGCCTTGCCCTGTTCGGTAAGCGCGCGGCGCACCGTCCAGTAATCGGCGTTGGAACTCCAGCAGCGCAAGCGCAGCACCACCGCGTCCGGCCCTAGTTCATCGACGAAGGTCATGGGCTCCGACGGTAACTTCAGCACCATCGGATTATTGTTGGCGAGATCGAGCAGAATTTTCTGACCTTTCTGCGCATCGTTCTCGTAAGCGATACGGAATTTCAGATCGACCAGCCGCGTCGGCAGGCGCGAATAGTTGACGATCCTCGTGTTCCAGAGCTGTGAGTTCGGCACGAATAGGTAGATGCCGTCCCAGCTGTGCAATTCGCTGGCGAACAGGCCGAGATCCTTCACCGTGCCCGCGACCGTCCCGTTGTCGATATAGTCGCCGACGCGAAACGGCCGCAGCCATAGCAGCATCATGCCGGCCGCAATATTCGCCAGCGTGCCCTGCATCGCCAAACCGATGGCGAGACCCGCAGCGCCGAGTGCGGCGATGAGACTCGTCGTCTGGATGCCGAGTTGGCCCAGCACGGCGACGATGACGACAATGAGGATGCCGTAGCGCGCAACCCCGGCGACCACGCCGCTCAAGGTCGCATCGACGCGCTGCTGCGCCGAAAACACATGGCGAATGCCGCGCTCGACGTATGACGCGAACCACCAGCCGACGATCAACAGCAACAGCGCACCGATGAAGCTCGGCACGGCGACCGCCGCCCAGGCAGTCAGCTGCGTCATGAAGACGGAAATCTCGTTGCCGAGTTGCTCGACGTTGGGAACATCCATCGGTCCGCCTCCTCAGACGGCGGACGTCACTTGCTGGACGAAGATGGCAAGGCCGAGGCCGGCAATGCCGGCGCCGATCAACCGCAGCGGCGCGGATTCGGCCATGCGGCGGGTGAGAAGACGCGCGAAGTTCATCGCGGCGAGCGCGATGACGCTCTGGATGACGGCGAGACCGGCAAGATAGGCAAAGAGCGGCGTCGGCTCGGCGCCGTAAATCGATTCACCGAGCGCATAGCCGTGCAGCAGGCCGACCGCGGCGAACAGAGCGAAGGCGGCGAGCGCGCCGAAATCGCGGCGGGTGACGAGGACGAGACCAAGCGCGATGACCGAGGCCGCGACCCACAGTTCGGCGCCGGGCAGGCCCGCGCCAAGCAAATGCACGGCGACGCCGGCCATCATCGCGACCACATAGCCGACGACCAGCCGGGCACCGGCGCCATGCAGCGAGGCGATGCAGCCGACCGCCACCACTGCGGCGAAATGATCGAGGCCGATGATCGGATGGCCGAGGCCGGACAGCAGGCCCTGCGCCAAGGTCGCCGGCATCGCGCCGTCCATGGCGTGATGGGCGAAGGCAGGCTGGGTCAAAACGAGGGCGGCAAGGACGGTGGCGAGGGCAGAGGCTGGACGGCGCACGGGTAGGACTCCTGTTCTAGGAGGCGCAGAGTAACGGCTTCGGCGCTGACTTGACATCCACCGCCCCGCCCCCGACAAACCGGGCCGTCATATAAAGCCGGGGTTCGCGCAATGGCCGCCAAAATCAATCTCCAGAGCCTGGAAAAGACCATCAACGAGGCCTTCGAGGCCCGCGACAAGATCACGCCCAAGACCAGGGGCGCGGTGCGCAAGGCGGTCGATACGGCGCTGGAACTGCTGGACAGCGGCGCGGCACGCGTCGCAGAAAAGCAGAGCGACGGCGACTGGCACGTCAACCAGTGGCTCAAGAAAGCCGTGCTGCTGTCATTCCGCCTCAACGACATGACCGCGATCCCCGGCGGCCCCGGCGGCGCCAAGTGGTGGGACAAGGTCGATTCCAAGTTCAAGGGCTGGACCCCGGCGCGATTCAAGAAAGAGGGCTTCCGCGCCGTGCCGGGATCGGTGGTGCGCAAGTCGGCTTACATCGCCCCGGGCGTGATCCTGATGCCGTCCTTCGTCAATCTCGGCGCCAGCGTCGGCGCCGGCACCATGGTCGACACCTGGGCGACGGTCGGCTCCTGCGCGCAGATCGGCAAGAACGTGCATCTGTCGGGCGGCGTCGGCATCGGCGGCGTGCTCGAGCCGCTGCAGGCCGGCCCCGTGATCATCGAGGACAACTGCTTCATCGGCGCGCGCTCGGAAGTGGTCGAGGGCGTCATCGTGCGCGAGGGTGCGGTGCTCGGCATGGGCGTCTATCTCGGCATGTCGACCAAGATCGTCGACCGTGAGACCGGCAAGATCTACATGGGCGAAGTGCCGCCCTATTCCGTCGTCGTCTCCGGCACCCTGCCGGGCAAGCCGCTGCCTGGTGGCGAACCGGGCCCAAGCCTGTACTGCGCGGTGATCGTCAAGCGCGTGGATGAGAAGACGCGCAGCAAGACCAGCATCAATGAGTTGCTGAGGGATTAGCTCCGTTACCCTCTCCCACCGGGGGAGGGTGAAAGAAAGTACCATGCCCGCCGATCCGATCGCTCTCACCCAAGACCTCGTGCGCTGCCCATCCGTGACGCCGGCCGAAGGCGGCGCGCTGGCGTATCTTGAAAAGACGCTGAGCGCCGCCGGCTTCACCGTGCACCGCATGACGTTCTCCGAGCCGGGCACGGACGATGTCGAGAACCTCTATGCGCGCATCGGCACCGAACTGCCGAACCTCGTGCTCGCCGGCCATACCGACGTGGTGCCGCCTGGCGACGTGACGGCGTGGACGCATCCGCCCTTCGCCAGCGAGATATCGAACGGCATCCTCTACGGCCGCGGCACCACCGACATGAAGGGCGGCATCGCCTGCATGGTCGCCGCCGTGCTCGACCATCTCGCCGCCAATGGCGGCAAGCCGAAGAAGGGCTCAATCTCCTTCCTCATCACCGGTGACGAGGAAGGCATCGCCGTCAATGGCTCGCCGAAGCTTTTAAAGTGGTGCGAGGACAAGGGCGAGAAATTCTCGCATTGCGTGCTCGGCGAGCCGAGCAATGTCGCCGCGCTCGGCGACACCATCAAGATCGGCCGCCGCGGCTCGCTCAACGGCCATCTCATCGTCACCGGCAAGCAGGGCCACGTCGCCTATCCGCAGCGCGCCGACAACCCGGTGCGCGGCATCGTCAAGCTGATCGATGCTTTGCTGTCGGAGCCGCTTGATGCCGGCAACGCCAATTTCCAGCCGTCGAACCTCGAATTCGTCTCGATCGATGTCGGCAACAAGACCGTCAACCTGATTCCCGGCCAGGCCAGCGCGATGTTCAACATCCGCTTCAACGACTGCCACACGCTCGACTCGCTGAAGGCGCTGCTGCAGCAGCGCGCCGAGAAGGCGTCCGGCGGCAAGATCAAGTTCGAGTTCAAATTCCAGCCGTCGAATGCCGGCGTGTTCGTTACCCAGCCGGGGCCATTCACCGAGCTCGTTTCGAACGCGGTGAAGGAAACCACCGGCCGCACGCCCACGCTCTCGACCACCGGCGGCACGTCGGACGCGCGCTTCATCAAGAATTACTGTTCGGTGGTGGAATTCGGCCTGGTCGGCCAGACGATGCATGCGATCGACGAGCGCGTGCCGGTCGCCGAGCTTGTCGCGCTCACCGCAGTGTACCGGAAGATATTGGACCGGTATTTTTCCTGATTACTGCCGTCCGCCGTGAGGGCGTTACCTTCGTTGCGTCATGGCGGAGGAATGGAGGCAGCATCGCGGGTGAGTGGAGGCAGCGCCGCACTCTAACGT
>JAEZEY010000493.1 GCA_023432845.1 Pseudomonadota bacterium | reverse complement strand
GCATTGGCAGTCCGGAAGACCGACGGGCTACGCGGCCGTGCGGCGGGCCGAGGCGGGGCGGAGGCCGCCGCGGCGGACGGCTGTGCTTGGGCCGACGCGTCCTCCGTGCGGGAGCCGCCGAACAGGTTGTCGAGCATGCCGGCGATCGTCGTCGCCTGCGCTGGCGCTTCGCCGCTCTTGGGCTGCGGCGCCCGCTGCGGCACCGGAACGTTGGCAACCTGGACCTGGGCGGACTCCGGCTGCGCGTCCGGCGCACGCGGCACCGATACAACCGTCGCCGGGGCCGGCTTGTCGTCGCCGCGCGGCAGCGCGCCCGGGGCGGTGGCAACCTGGATCGGGCGGCCCTTGCTGTCGTAACCGTCTTGCGTGCCCAGCTTCTCGGCGAACACCGGATTCATGCCGCCGTCGATGCCGTGACGCGGCTTCGCCGTGGCAACGCCCCGCGCGATGTACTGCGCCATCTGGAACTGCTCTTTGCGCCGGTGCTCGAGCACGGCGTCGGCGATATTCTGGTCGAGCTGATAGGCCGGGCACTTGCCGGCCGAGTTGAACTTCAGCGGCTTGTCGTCGGCCGCGGCGGGATCGAACACGTATTTCTTCTCGCAGACCGCGACCTTCGGCTCCTGCTTGCTGGCCTCGAAATGATCGTAGCCTTCCTTGAGCATCTTCCAGAACGCGAAATGCGGACTGTTGCGATGCCTGGCCATGTTCATCGCCGTCATACGGAACGGGAAGGCCTGCAACTGGAACGCCTTCTGGCCGCCGAAGAACGACTCGCGAGCCAGCGCGTAGATTTCCTGAATCTGCTCGTCGGTCATCGCGTAGCAGCCGCGCGACGAGCAGTCGCCATGCACCATCAGCTCCGAGCCGGTGTAGCCGTGCGACCGGTCATAGGCATTCGGAAAGCCGGTGTTGAAGGCCAGATAGTAGCTGGAGTTCGGGTTCATCTGACCCGGCGTGATCGTATAGAAGCCCTCGGGCGCCTGGCGGTCGCCTTCCTTCTTCTTGGGGCCGAGATCGCCGGACCAACGGCAGACCGGATAGCTCTTGAGCAGCGCGTATTCGCCGTCGCGAGTCTGCTTCCAGACCTCGAGTTCGGATTCTTCTTTGAAGATGCGGACGAGGATCGGCGATTCCTTGTCCATGTTCTTGGAGGCGATTTCGGAAAGCATCTTTTCCGACAGCGGCGCCTGCGCGCGGCCGTTCGGCACCATATCGGCATTGCAACCGGCAAGCGCGATCGCCGCCACAAGTGCAGCGGACGCCAACATGGCGCGGACGGTGCGTGCTTTCAAAACGCGCTACTCCCCGGGAGGACGAACCCCTGTCAGCCTATCGTTAGCCATAAGATATGGCATCCGCAAGGCAATCCCCGGCTGCGGAGCCTCCTGCTAACCCTATGGTAAATCTTGCCTAAAACGTGGCAGCCCGGCCAGACGGGCCTGCATCGCCCCGGAAAACGGGGTTAACCGGCGGCTTTCGCCGGCAGCCGGCCGATGGCCAGGAATTTGTCGCGACGGGCCTTGCGGACGGCGTCGCGGCCGAGGCCGCCGAGCTCGGCGAAGGCGGCGGCGATGGCATCGCCGGCGGAGGCGATGGTCTCGCCTGGGTCGCGGTGCGCACCGCCGGTCGGCTCGGCGATGATCCCATCGATGACGCCGAAGCGGATCATGTCCTGGGCGGTGATTTTCATGTTGGTGGCGGCGTCCTGCGCCTTGGAGGAATCGCGCCACAGGATCGAGGCGGCGCCCTCCGGCGAGATGACGCTGTAGATGGCGTGCTCGAGCATCAGCACCTTGTTGGCGGTGGCGAGCGCGATGGCGCCGCCAGAGCCGCCCTCACCGAGAATGACCGCGACATTGGGCACACCGAGCGACAGGCAGACATCGGTCGAACGCGCGATCGCTTCGGCCTGGCCGCGCTCTTCCGCGCCGATGCCGGGATAGGCGCCCGCGGTGTCGCCGAGCGACAGCACCGGAATGTCGAAACGATCGGCCATTTCCATCAGCCGCACGGCCTTACGATAGCCTTCGGGCCGAGCCATGCCGAAATTGTGCTTGAGGCGGCTTTCGGTGTCGTTGCCCTTCTCATGGCCTAGAATACAGACGCTGTCGCCGCGGAAGCGGCCGAAGCCGGCGATGATGGCGTCGTCGTCGCCGAACTTGCGATCGCCGGCGAGCGGCACGAAATCGGTGATCAGGCCTTTGACGTAATCGAGACAATGCGGCCGCTGCGGATGGCGCGCGACCTGCGTCTTCTGCCAAGGCGTGAGTTCGTCGTAGAGTTCCTTGAGCGCCTGCGCGGCCTTGCTCTCGAGACGGCCGATCTCGTCGGTCACCGACACGGCATTGTCGGTGGACGCCATGGCACGCAATTCCTCGACCTTGGCCTCCAGCTCGGCCACCGGTTTTTCAAAATCGAGATAGCTGCGCATGTGGTCCGGGCGATGCTTCGCTGAAGGTCGGGGAATGGCGGGCCGGTTGGTGGGCCAACTGACCCATAGTGGGGCGTTAGTCAAGCGACAGGGATAATGCCCTCTAAATCCTTAATGTTTCGCCGCGAATGCGGACCGTCCGGCTCACCGCTCCTTAACCGAGACGGCCCAATCCCCGACTTTCTGCGACCATTTTACGCTGGCTTTAACGGCATTCGACGCACCGTCCGCGCACAAGGGACGCGGGGAGCGTTATGTCGGTCGTCGATACTCGTCAGAACGTGCAAGGCTGGATTGCCGGCGCGCGCGCCGCGCTGGCACGTGACCGCGGCGCATTCAGTGACGCGGCACGCCGCGAGCAGGCGATTTCCGAAGTCGTCGATATTCTGACTGTGCCTGAAGCGGCCTGGGCCGATCTTTCCGCGCGCGCGATCGAAGCCAACGCCTTCTATCATCCGGCCTGGGCGCGCGCCGTGGCGCGTCATGTCAAAGGCCAGGTCAGTATGCGGGCGCTGCTCGCCTGGGATGGCCCTCGCAAGCGTCGCCTGATCGGACTGATGCTGGTGGCGCCAGCCTGGAATTGCCTGCGCCTGCCGATTCCCGTTTTCGTCGGCTGGTACGCTTACGCACCGCTGACCACGCCGTTGCTCGATCGCGATCAACCGGATAACGCCGCACGGGCGCTGATGGTGGCCGCGCGCGAAGCCGGCGCGCAGGCGTTGCTACTGCCGGCAATGGCGCAGGATGGTCTGGTGGCCGTTGCGCTTCGCCGGGCGGCCGAACCATTTGCCGTATCTCCGCGCACCTTCAATGCGCATGAGCGCGCCCGCCTCGACGCCATCCAGGATATCGATGACGCCGTTGCCGCGCTCGGCGCCAAGAAGTTGAAAGAACTCCGCCGCCAGCGCAATCGCCTGGCCGACAACGGCGATGTCGAATTCCGCATTGCCGCGCCGGGCGCCGGGGCCGAAGCTGCGCTCGACCAATTTCTCGCGCTGGAGGCCGCCGGTTGGAAGGGTGCGGCGGGCACCGCGCTTGCCGCCAAGCAGGGCGACGTCGCCTTCATGAAAGAGGCGCTGCCGGTAATGGTGCGCGATGGCGCCGCGCAGATCGTTACGCTGACGAGCAGCAACAAGGTGGTGGCCGCCGGTGTGCTGCTTCGCCACGCGCGCCGCGCCTATTTCTTCAAGATCGCCTATGACGAAAACTTCGCCAAGTCCTCGCCCGGCGTGCAGCTCACGCTCGACATCACGCGCGCCCTATGCGCCGACGACGCGATCGACAGCGTCGATTCCACCGCGATCGCCAACCATCCAATGATCGACCACGTCTGGCGCGACCGCCAGCCGATCGCCGATCTCCTGTTGCCGACGCAAGCCGGCGCCTCCGGTTTCAGGCTTATCGCCGCTCTCATCGACACGCGCCGCGTGCTGCGGGACGCCGCGCGCTCCCTCTATCACCGTCTTCGTAAGCTGAAAGGATGACCCCATGAGTGCCGTCGCCGCTATCGAACCGGTCGACCAGTCCGCCTTCGCCGCCAATTTCCCGATGCAGCCGTTCTCGCTGCGTCACCAACTGGCCGGCAATCCGCTGTTCACGCTGCCCAAGATCGTCGATCTGGTGCGCCACCTGCCGGCCGACTCCATCGAATACAATTCCGGCGACGCCGCCATCGGCCAGGACGCCAAGCAGACCAAGTTCATCGATCTCGATCCGGAACAGGTGGTGCGCAGCATCGAGACCGCCGGCGCCTGGATGGTGCTCAAGCGCGTCGAGCAGCACCCGGCCTATCGCGCCGTGATCGTGGATTGCCTCAACGCGCTCGCTCGCGCGCATGGCCATGCCAATCTTGAGGACGCGGGTTTCGAGGACATTCGCGGCTTCATGTTCGTGTCGTCGCCAAACGCCACGACGCCGTTCCATGTCGATGCCGAAGACAACATCTTCGTGCAGATCCACGGCGACAAGTTTTTCACCATCTGCGACAACCGCGACGGCTCGGTGGTCAGCGACGACGCCATCGAGCATTCGCTGACCAAGCACCGCAATGTCAGCTACTCGCCGGACTTCGAAAGGAAGTCGACGTGCTACGAACTCAAGGCCGGCGACGGCGTGTTCGTGCCGTACCTCTGGCCGCACTGGGTGCGCACCGGCTCGCAATATTCGATCTCGATGGCGGTGACGTGGAAGACCAAGGCGGTGATGCGCAAGAACGACGTGTTCGTCGTCAACTCGCTGCTGCGCCGTTTCGGCATGCCGCAGGCGGCACCGGGCCGCAATCCGGCACTGGACACCGTCAAGCTGGCGCTGTTCCGCTCCGTCAAGGCGGTGGTCGATCCGCTGCGCAAGAGCCTCGCCATGCGCGCGCTGATCCGCAAGCTCGTGCTCGGCCGCGATGCCAACTACTACATGAAGACCAAGCAGGCTGCGTAAGCGGCTTCACGAGGCAAGCAGGCGGCATAAGGCGGTCACTCGGCATCGGAGAGCGGGTGCAGGTCGCGCACCAGCGATTTCAGCCGCTCCTCCAGCACATGCGTGTAGATCTGCGTCGTCGAGATGTCGGCGTGGCCGAGCAGGGTCTGCACGATGCGCAAGTCGGCGCCGTTGTGCAAAAGGTGGCTGGCAAAGGCATGGCGCAGCACATGGGG
>JAEZEY010000487.1 GCA_023432845.1 Pseudomonadota bacterium | reverse complement strand
GAAGAAAGGTCTCATCGCCGATCAGCGACGCCAGGCGCCGCAGGCGTCCGCCGGTGAGCGTCGGCAGGCCGGTGTCTATGAGATGCACTACCCAGTCTTCGTGCGGGCGCCTTGTCTGCGTCACGACGTTACGCCCGAGATCGACCGTGAGATCACCCGCCAGTTCCCCATAGTGCAGAAAGTAGTTCTTGATGACGTCGCCCTTGTAGCCGAGGGCGACGACGAACTCCTTGAAGCCCCAATGCGAGTAGAGCTTCATGATATGCCAGAGGATCGGATAACCGCCGATGTCGACCATCGGCTTGGGTATGACGGCAGTTTCCTCGGCCAGCCGCGTGCCCAGACCGCCGGCAAGAATGACGACTTTCATTGCAGTTGCTCCCTTCCCTTGGAGCGTTGCGCGCTGGCGCCCTGGGCCAGCCGCTCCTCATAACGGGCGATCTGGCCCAGCGTCACGCCGCGCATGTCGCCTTTGTCGAGAAACGCCCGGTACCAATCGGCGGTCCAGCGCACGGTATCGTCGAAATCGAGGAGCGGGCGCCAGCCGAGCACGGCCTTGGCCTTGTCGGCTGACAGCGTCAGCAACTGCGCCTCCTGCGGCTGCGCCACCGGCTCCTGCGCCCAGCCGGGACGACCGCCGAAGGCGGCGGTGAAGGTCTCCACTAACCGGGCCACGGTCTTCTCGTTGTCCGGATCTGGCGCGAAATTGAGCGCATCGGTGTGCCACGAAGCCGACGCCATCGCCTCGGCCATGAGCAAGTAGCCTGCAAGCGGCTCCAGCACGTGTTGCCAGGGTCGCACGGCGGACGGATAGCGCAGGCGCACGGCTTCGCCGGCTTCGATGGCGCGAACGATGTCCGGCACGATGCGATCTTCCGACCAGTCGCCGCCTCCGATCACGTTGCCGGCGCGCGCGGTAGCGACCGTTGTGCCCCCTTGCTCGAAGAAGCTGCGGCGAAAGCTTGCGGTGAGAATGTCGGTGCAGGCCTTCGAGGCACTGTAGGGGTCGTGGCCGCCGAGCGCATCGCTCTCGACGAAAGCGCGGCCGGTCTCGAGGTTTTCGTAAACCTTGTCGGTTGTGATGACAAGCGCGGCCTTCACCGACGGACAGCGCCGCACAGCGTCGAGCACGTGCGCGGTGCCCATGACGTTGGTGGCGTAGGTATCGCACGGCGCCTTGTAGGACCTCCGCACTAGCGATTGCGCCGCCAGGTGCAGAACGATCTCGGGCTGATGCAAGGCCACCGCCCGCTCCACTACCGCAACATCGCGGATATCGCCGATCACCTCGGCGACGAGCTCCGGACGGACGAGATTATAAAGATCGCGCTCATGCTCCGGCGCCAGCGCCACCGTGACAACCTCGGCGGCCATGCGATTGAGCCAAAGCGCCAGCCACGCGCCCTTGAAGCCCGTGTGTCCGGTCAGGAGAACCCGACGGCCACGCCAGAAATTAGCATTGATCATGACCGGGCCGTTTCCTGCCCGCGGGCGCGAACGCCGGCCGGGCGTACCACCATGCGGTCAAGGGGGCATTCAACTGGAGTGGCTGGCGTCAGCATGGCTCTCAATTTTCAGCCCGGGCCCGGGTGGCCGGCAGGACCGGTGCGAAGATGCGATCGATCAGGTCAAAGGGCTGCGGAGCCGCCCAGCCGGCCAGATAGGTCAGCCGTTTCGTATCAAGGGATGTATATCGCATCACCTCTCCGGATGGAATTACGTCGGCCGCTCGCGCCGGCCGCACCAGGCCCGGCGCCGCGCCGAGCCGTGTAGCCAAGTGGCGGGCCAGCTCGAAATAAGTGATGTCGGCGGCACCGGAAGCCTGGTAGAGCCCTACCCCGGCGCGGTCATCGGCGACGGCCTGGAGCGCGCTGACAACGTCGGCGAGCGCCAGCGGCGCCAGGGTCAGATCGGTAAAGGCGTTGACCGGCTGGCCAGTGCCGAGCGCCGCGATCCAGCCGCGAACCAGCGCCATCTCCGGCGTCACCACCTTGGTCAGGCGCAGCACCGCGGCGCCGGCGCCGAGCGTCAGGATCGCCGTTTCAGCCTCGGCTTTGAGCCGGCCATAGGCGGAGCTCGGGGCGGGCACGGCGGCCGCCTTGGCGTGCGGCGTCAGGCCATCGAGCACGGCGCTGGTGGACAGCAGCACGACGCGACAGCCGGCGGCGGTAAGGCGGCGACCGAGAATCTGCGGCGCGGTGACATCGACGCGACGCGCCAGTTCAGGCTGCTCCCGGCAATCGGCAAAGCGCGATATGGCTGCGCAAATGATGGCGACGTCGACCGGCGGCAGCCGCGCGTTCTCGAGATCGTCGGCCGCCAGATCGAGCTGTATACGGCTGCCGGCGCCGGGTGACTGCCGCCGCCGGGTCGTACCGACAACCACGTCACCGCGCGCGGCAAAGGCTTCGGCCGCCGCCTGCCCGATGGCACCATCGGCTCCGATGATGAGGACGTTGGCCACGGTCCCGACGCTCAGCCAATGCCGAGGCGCTCGGAAATCGCAGGGACCGAAAGTCCGTGCGCGGCGAGTAGATCCTCGTGGCTGCCGTAGCAATGGATGAACTTGTCCCGCAGCGTAAAGGTGTCGAGCCGGCAGGCGGCCTGCGCCTTCCAGGCCAGCCGTTCGACATTCATCGCCAGGCCGCCATTCGGCGCGCATTCTTCGATGACGACGACGTGCTTGTAGCGCTTGAGCACTGCGGTGATGCCCTCGCTGTCGAGTGGCTTGAGCGTATGCACCGAATAAATCGCCGCGCTCTTGCCGCGCTCGGCGAACTTCTCGGCGACGCCGAAGGCCTGCTTGACGATCGGGCCATACGACAGAATGCAGACGTCGTCACCTTCACGGATGCGGCGGATCTTGCCAAACTCCCACGCCGGCAGCGTGCTGGTGAAATCCGGCTCGCCGGCCTTGCCGAGGCGCAGATAGACCGGGCCGCGCTCTTGCATCGCGCACCAGCGTGTCGCCGCCGCGGTCTCGTCCGGATCGCACGGCGCTATGATGCTCATGTTGGGCACCGCCGAGGCGATGGCGACGTCTTCCTGCGCATGATGCGTGGCGCCGAGCGTCGAATAGGTGACGCCGCCGCCAATGCCAACGATGGTGACCGGCAGGTTCTGGTAGCACAGGTCATCGCGCACCATTTCGAATGGGCGATACAAGGTGAAGGTCGCGATCGTATAGGCGAAGGGCCGCAGGCCACGCTGAGCCATGCCGGCGACCATACCGATCATGATCTGCTCGGCGACGCCGGTGTTGATGAAGCGGTTCGGAAATTCGCTGCGAAACTTGGCGATCGAACCGGCCGGTGAAATGTCGGCGACCACGACGCAGAGGCGCGGGTCCTGCTTGCCCAGTTCGTAGAACGTATCGGCGAAACGGTTTCTCACTTGGCGGCCCCATCGAGCTCTTCGAGAGCCTGCTTGTATTCGGCGGCGTTGGGAGAGCGGTAATGCCAGATCGGCACATGCTCCATGTAGGACACGCCCTTGCCCTTGACGGTCTTGCAGACGACCAGTAGCGGCTTGCCCACCTTGCGCCCGCGAATCCCTTCGACGATCGCCTGGCTGTCGTGACCGTCGACCTCGACAGCCTCCCAGCCGAAGGCCGCCGCCTTATCGAGCAGCGGATAGAATGCCTGATGCCCCTCGCTCATGCGCTCGAGGCCGGAAAAGTCGTTGTTATCCATGCAGGCGACGAGATTGTCGAGCTTGAGATTGCCCGCCATCATCATCGCTTCCCAAGTCGAACCTTCCTGGAATTCACCATCCGACAGCACACAGAAGACCGACACGTCGGTGCCTTTGACCTTCTCGGCATAGGCCTGGCCGGTGGCGATGCCGAGGCCGTGGCCGAGCGAGCCGGTCGAGGCGTTGATGCCCGGCGTCTCGTAATCCGGATGGGCGCCGAGGCGGCCCTCCGGCTTGCAGTAAGCGTCGATGTCGGCGCGCGACAGCACGCCCTGCTCTTCCAGGATGACGTACTGGATGACGCAGCCATGGCCCTTGGACATCAGGAACACGTCGCGGTAGTCGCCGCCCGACTCCTTGCGCATGACTTCGTTGTACAGCGCGTCGGTGATCTCGGTGCAGGAGAAGGCCGGCGCCACGTGCAGCGCCGTCACCTGTTGCGAGATCTCCAGGATGCGCTTGCGATAACGCAGGCAGCGCTCGCGCGCCGTCTTGGCGTCGATGCCGCTATTGTGCCCGCTCATGCGCTCGCGCGCGGTCATTGTCGTCATTTAAACCTCACGCGCGCAGGACGTAGTCCGTCGGCATATCCTTGATATCGCCCCAGTATTTGCGGCCCCAGGCGACCATTTCTTCGAGACCTTCGTCCCAGCCGATCTGCGGCTCCCAGCCGATATCCTTCTTGATGGCGCTTGAGTCGAGCCAGTAGCGGCTGTCCTGACCGAGGCGATCGCCCGTCACTTCGCAGAGCTGATCGAACGGCATGCCCATCGCCTTGGCGGTGCGCTCGACCACTTCGCGGATCGAGGTCGGAAGCGCCGAGCCAGCATTATAGATTTTGCCGAGCGGCGCCTTCTCGGAGACCATGTGAATGGCACGGCCGAGATCGCGAGCGTGGATATAGGATTTCTCGGCGCGGCCGCCGCCATGCAGCGGCAGCTTGACGCCCTTGAGGCCGCACCAGATCGCCTTCGGGATGACGCGGTGCAAAAGCTGGCCCGGGCAATAGGCGTTCGACGGCCGGATGATGTTCATCGGGAACTTGAGAAACTTGTGCACCGACTCAAGATAAAGGTCGAACGCGACCTTGGACGCGGCGTAAGGCGACGACGGCTTGATCGGCTCGTCTTCCTTAGTGGCGTGATCGACCGATCCGTACATCTCCGAGGTGCCGATCTGGATGAAACGCTCCAGCCAGTCGCGCTTCATCAGTTCTTCGGACAGCCGCGCCAGCGCCATGCAGTTAGTTTCGAAGAAGCGCCAGGAGTGCTTCCACGACACTGCGCCCTCGCCCTGCGCGGCGAAGTTGACGATGACCTCCGGCTTCTCCTTGTCGAGCAGTTCGAGCAGGAGATCGAGTTCGTAGGTAACGTGGCGGGCGTGATACTGATAATTCTTGCGCTTCTCGATGCCGAGCGAAAACGGCTCGGAGCGCAGCGGATTGCGGCCAACGCCGATGACTTTCTTCGGGTCGGCGTGATCGAGCAGATACATCGCAGCGTGGATGCCGAAGCTGCCGCCGCCGCCGAGAATGCAATAGGTCTTGCTCATTTCATATCCTGGTTGGCGCTTTGCTTAACTGTTAGGCCTTTTGCTTCGTGCGCTCGGCATAGTGGAGCCACAATGCAAAGGCGTCGTACGGAACCACCCGCCGATTCAGAAGAATGTCGTCAAGCGGCAGGGGCTCCATGAACCGGCCTTCGTTTAGCCGGAAATCGGGGACCTCAGAAGCCCTAATTTGGACCTCGTAGAACATGCGGTAACAGGACTTGCCTCCTAGGAAGGTGAAGTCAAAGTCCATGCGGGTCAGGTATTTCAGCGATTTGGCATCGAAACCCAATTCCTCGCGCAATTCGCGACGCAATGCCTCTTCCGCCGTCTCACCGGGGTCAACGGCGCCGCCGAACAGGCCCCACGAATCGGGATAGAAGATGCCCTTCTTGTCATCGCGCAATTGCATCAGGTAACGGCCGTCATCGAGCACGATGACCGCGACCGCCGCATCGCGGAAATTGGCGGTGGCCGGCACATGAAACAGGTTATGGGCCCCCGCCAGATCGATCATTCGATGACGGTCCAGTTCCAATCGCCGGTGTAGCCGGCCTCCTTGAACACCTTTATCCAGCCATCCGGATAGTCATAGAACTCGGCGGTCAGTACCCAGCTTTCGAAAATCTCTTTCTGCTCGGGCGTGTGATAGCTGTCGACGACGACGAAGGAACGTCCCTTCGACACGCGCTCGATCTCGGCCATCGCCTTGATGGCGCGCGGGCGCGGGAAATTGTGGATGGTGTTGAGCGAGACGACGTAATCGAACGACTTGTCGGGAAACGGTAGCTTCTCGGCGGTGCCGAGATGCAGGCGACCGACGAGTTCTTCCGGCGCGTGGAGAATGGCGTAAAGCGAGACATCGAGCCCGAACACTTCGAGGCCCAGGCATTCAAGCATCAGGTCCTTGACGAGAAAACCCTTGCCGCAGCCGACATCAAGCACGCGCATGCCGGGTTTGAGGCCGTAATGCGCGATCATATCGCGCGCAACCGCCCGCCAGCGGCCGTCGTATTTGTAGCCGCCATAGCCATATTCGCGCGGGCCGTCCCAATACATCTCGCCATATTGCTTGGCGATGGCGACGACGGCCGGATCCTTGGCCTCGGCGCGCTTCTGGATGTTGCGCTTCGGCTTCGGCAGCGAGCGCAAGAGATCGACTTCAGCCATGGGCAAACTCTGTCTGTTGCGCGCGCGCCAAGCCGTCGGCGACGGCGGTGTATTTGAAGTCCGGAAATGCGGCCAGAGTGGCGGCCGGATCGAACGGGCGATAGCCGTTATGCGGCATGGGACCCATGCGCGGACTGCCGCTGACGCTAACGGACTTACCCGACAGCTTGACGGCGAGTTCGGCCAAATCGCGGAACGATGTCACGGCCCCAGTCGCCACATTGAGGCTGCCGGTCGAGCGGTGCATGAGAACGCGCGCGGCGAGTTCGGCGACGTCTTCGACCGCGACATGATCGCGGCGTTCCTCGCCCTCGCCGAACAGGACGATGGGTTCACCTTTGTTGGCCTTGCGGCGGAACTGGTTGGGTCCGTAACCATTGTGCGGATCACGCGCACCGTAGATCAAAGTCGGACGCAAGGTCGCCTGCGGGACCTTCACTTCGCTCGCGAACATGATCTCGCGCGTCAGATGCATGGCGCCGTGATAGCTCTCCGGCGCCCGCGGCGTCGTTTCCTTCAGCGGCAACGGCTCGTCGCCGAAGACCGCATCCGAGCTGATATTGACCACATGCGCGAGCGGAACGGACGCGAAGGCGCGGACCATGTTGGTCGCCAGTACGATATTGTCACGCAACATGTCCGGATTTTTGCAGGGGGCGATGGCCGACACCGCAACGACGCTGTCGCCTTCGCGCAGGTACGACGCAATCCGGGCAGAAGCATCCGCCGCCAGGAGATCGACTTCTGTGCGACTCAGGCCGACAACCTCGACCGAAGCGGCGCTTAGCCGATCGACAATAGCCCTGCCGACGAAGCCGCCGGCGCCGATGACGACGACGCGCTTCGGGGCAACCGGTTTGGCATGGGTATGTGT
>JAEZEY010000468.1 GCA_023432845.1 Pseudomonadota bacterium | reverse complement strand
GCATTGGCCACGGCCGCGCCGGCGTTCTCCATCAAGGTCAGCCCCGGCGTGCCGCCGGCTATCGTCAGCCGGTCGCATTCGCTCATTTCAGAGGGCGTCAGCAGTTCGTTCATACGATCGACACTATCCGTCGTGTGGATGGCCGACAATTCAGCGAGACCCCGGGCCGCCCGTGTTGCCAAGCTGCTGCACCGCAACGCACTTTCAGCCTATGGTCAATTTCTAGTCATGGTGCTTAATTGCAAGGCAGTAAATCTTAGGCAGACACCCGGCAAAACCGGAGGCAAAGCAGCAAGCCCTTGCTGTAGAATGAAAATCTGCTGCCACCGGATTTGGCACAGGACCTGCAAACATCAGCGCGGCCAGACGTCAGCGGGCTTGCCGGCCGGATGAAGGCTTCGGATCGAAAAAGCTCCGGATGACGAGAGCCGGGGCTCATGGGAAGAGAGAAAGCGGATGAAGAAAATCGAGGCCATCATCAAGCCCTTCAAGCTCGACGAAGTAAAAGAGGCGCTGCAGGAAGTCGGTCTGCAAGGCATTACGGTTACGGAAGCCAAGGGTTTCGGCCGCCAGAAGGGCCATACGGAGCTGTACCGCGGCGCAGAATACGTCGTCGATTTCCTGCCGAAGGTGAAGATCGAGATCGTTCTCGGCGATGACATGGTGGACAAAGCGGTGGACGCAATCCGCCGCGCTGCCCAAACCGGTCGCATCGGCGACGGCAAGATTTTCGTCTCCAATATCGAGGAAGCAATCCGCATCCGAACCGGCGAATCCGGTATCGACGCGATCTGATCCGCTATTGACGCCATCTGACGCTCGGCCAAATGTCGCGGCCAAATTGACCAATTCCAGCCAGGGGAACGCTACTGATGACGACCGCCAAGAATGTCATGAAGATGATCAAGGACAACGACGTGAAATACGTCGATTTCCGCTTTACCGATCCGCGCGGCAAGTGGCAGCACGTCACGTTCGACGTGTCGATGATCGAGGAAGATACCTTCGTTGAAGGCCAGATGTTCGACGGTTCGTCGATCGCCGGCTGGAAGGCGATCAATGAATCCGACATGAACCTGATGCCGGACCCGGCCACCGCCTGCATCGATCCGTTCTTCGCCGAGACCACCCTCGTCCTGGTCTGCGACGTGCTCGAGCCGACCACTGGCGAACCCTATAACCGCGACCCGCGCGGCATCGCCAAGAAGGCGGAAGCGCTGGTGAAGTCGCAGGGCCTCGGCGACACCATCTTCTTCGGCCCGGAAGCCGAATTCTTCGTGTTCGACGACGTCAAGTACAAGGCCGATCCATACAACACCGGCTTCAAGCTCGACTCGATCGAACTGCCGACCAACTCCGACACCGATTACGAAGGCGGCAATCTCGGACACCGCATCGGCACCAAGAAGGGTTACTTCCCGGTGCCGCCGCAGGACTCGGCGCAGGACATGCGCTCGGAAATGCTTGGCGCCATGGCGCGCATGGGCGCCAAGGTCGAAAAGCACCACCACGAGGTGGCCTCGGCGCAGCACGAGCTCGGCCTCAAGTTCGCGCCCATGACCTTCATGGCCGACCACATGCAGATCTATAAGTACTGCATCCAGCAGGTCGCGCAGATTTACGGCAAGTCGGCGACGTTCATGCCGAAGCCGGTCTACGGCGACAACGGCTCGGGCATGCACTGCCACCAGTCGATCTGGAAGGACGGCAAGCCGATGTTCGCCGGCGACAAGTACGCCGGCCTTTCGGATATGTGCCTGTCCTACATCGCCGGCGTCATCAAGCACGCCAAGGCGGTCAACGCCTTCACCAACCCGACCACCAACTCCTACAAGCGTCTGGTGCCGGGCTTCGAGGCGCCGGTGTTGCTCGCCTATTCGGCGCGCAACCGCTCGGCCTCGTGCCGCATCCCTTACACCGAGAGCCCGAAAGCCAAGCGCGTCGAGGTGCGTTTCCCCGATCCGCTGGCCAACCCGTATCTCTGCTTCTCGGCACTCCTGATGGCGGGCCTCGACGGCATCAAGAACAAGCTCCACCCCGGCGACGCCATGGACAAGGACCTGTACGACCTGCCCAAGGCGGAGCTCAAGCAGATCCCGACCGTTTGCGGCTCGTTGCGTGAGGCGCTTGAGAGCCTCGACAAGGACCGCGACTTCCTGAAAGCGGGCGGCGTGTTCGATGACGACTTCATCGACGCCTATATCGAGCTGAAGATGACCGAGGTCATCCGCTTCGAGCACACGCCGCACCCGGTCGAGTTCGAGATGTACTACTCGGCGTAAGCCGCGATCCCTTCGGGGACGAGACAAGGGCGCCTCCGACAAGGAAGCGCCCTTTTTCATTATCGCAAGCTGCCGCGTGAATTATGCACGCTTCCCCAAACCGACCCTTCGGAACGGTACTTATAAACTCCGGCGCGCGAGAGCTATTTCAAGGCGGAGAAGAACATTCGCCAGTCAAACCGAGCGGCAGAGCCTTTTCGTCTCTTTCATCGTGAAAACCACACGGCCCTTCTTATTTCTCCTTGAGCCGTTGACGCGTCCCGCTGGCTTTGCGATTTCACACCAGCGGCGCCGGTTGAACGGAACGCGCCGCCCGGCAGAACCAGTGACAAGTCTGGTGGAAAGTCTGGCGGTATCACGAGATCCCCATGCTTTTGAACGCTCAGGTCATCTTCTGTTGTCGCGGTTGCCACGACGCCGCCTGCGTTTAGGGCTTTGGAGCGCCGTCAGGCTTTCATTCCTTCCCCGGCAGCGCAATGGACCGGCGCCTTGCGCGACCGGGTCCGCATCCCCCGCTTTCCAGACTCCAAAAATCCGTCAAACTTCATGCTCACGACACCCGGTCTATCGGCTAATCTCATCCGTCCCGTCACCTTGCGCGGACGATGGTCCGACTTGTTCTTAGGTACTTCCACTGTGAACGATGCCACCGCGCCCGCCATACAGGCGCAACAAGGCGCTCTCCCCGGCGAACTCATCAAATTCGATCGCGTCCGCAAGCTGTTTCCGGCGCGCGGCAGCGCGACCGAAGTCAGCGCGCTGCATGACGTTTCGCTGACCGTCCGGGCCGGATCGGTCATGGGCGTCATCGGCCGCAGCGGCGCCGGCAAGTCGACCCTGATCCGCCTCGTCAACGGCCTCGACAAGCCGACCGGCGGCCGCGTCCTGTTCGACGGTGTCGACGTCGGTAAGCTCAGCGGCGGTGCCCTGCGGCAGACCCAGCGCCAGATTGGCATGATCTTCCAGCACTTTAACCTGCTGTCGTCGCGAACCGCCTTCGACAATGTCGCCCTGCCGCTCGAAATCGCCGGCGTCGACAGCGCGACAATCGCCAAGCGCGTCAATTCGCTGCTGGAGCTGGTGGGGCTCGCCGACAAGCGCGACCGCTATCCGAGCGAGCTGTCGGGCGGCCAGAAGCAGCGTGTCGGCATCGCGCGCGCGCTGGCGACCGAACCGAAGGCATTGCTGTCCGACGAGGCGACATCGGCGCTCGACCCGGAGACCACGCGCTCTATTCTCGACTTGCTCAGGACGGTCAATCGGGAGCTTCGCCTTACGATCCTGCTCATCACCCATGAAATGTCGGTGGTGCGCGCGATCGCCGATGAAGTCATCGTTCTGGAAGGCGGCAGGGTCGTCGAACATAACAACGTCTACGACATCTTCACGCAGCCCCGGCATGAAGTGACGCGGTCGTTCTTCGCCAATGACGCGGGACGTCAGCTACCGGAGGACCTCAAGGCCAGACTGCGGCCCGACGCTTCGCCCGCCGGACAAACCATTGTCCGCATCGTCTTCCGGACGGCATCCGCCGACGAGGCGGTGCTGTCGAAGCTGACGCGCGAACTCGGCATCGATGTCAACATTGTCGGCGCCACCGTCGATACGCTGGCCGGCAAACCGTTTGGCTGGATCATCGCCGGCATCGCCAGTTCATCAGCGCCGCAAGCGATCGACTTCCTGACACGGCACGATGTCAGCGCGGAGGTTCTCGGTCATGTCGCCTGAAATCGTTCGTCTCATCTTCGACTCGACGCTCGACACGCTCTATATGGT
>JAEZEY010000372.1 GCA_023432845.1 Pseudomonadota bacterium | reverse complement strand
GTCGCCCTGCGTGCTGCCGCTGGTGCCGCCCTATCTCGTCTATTTGGCCGGCACCTCGCTGGAGCGCTTCGAGGCGCGCGAGCCGGAACCGCGCGTCAAGCGCGAGACGGTGATGGCAGCGGCGCTGTTCGTGCTCGGCTTTTCCACCGTGTTCGTCGCGCTCGGCGCCAGCGCCAGCGTCATTGGCGGGCTGATCCGCGCGTATGCGCAGCCTTTGTCGATTGTCGCCGGCGTCCTGATCATCATCATGGGCCTGCATTTTCTCGGGCTGACGAGAATCGCGTGGCTGTACCGGCAGAAGCGGGCGCAGATCGTGGAACCGGTCGGCCTCTGGGGCGCCTATGTGATGGGGCTCGCTTTCGCCTTTGGCTGGACGCCGTGCATCGGTCCGATCCTCGCCACCATTCTCGCTGTCGCCGCGTCCGAGCAAACGGTGACGAAAGGAGCGAGCCTGCTGGCGGTTTACTCGCTGGGCCTCGGGATTCCGTTCGTTGCCGCCGCGTTCGCGGTCGAGCCGTTCGCAGCGTTTCTGGCGCGCTTCAAGAAATACATGCACCGCGTCGAGCAGGTGATGGGCGGCCTCCTGGTGCTGACCGGCATCGCGTTCCTGACCGGTAGTATCAATCTCATGAGCATCTGGTTGCTCGAGACGTTTCCGGTGCTGGGGAAGATCGGGTGATCGGCCCTCATTATTCGAGACGCAGCGCTTCGCGCTGCTCCTCAAGCTGAGGGCGAAAGAAAAAGCCCGCCGTGAAGGCGGGCTTTTCCATGTTTGCTGCGACGTTGCCGTCGGCTGTTCTTACATCGCCTTCGAGCAGTCGTTGCCGGGGCACTCGACGTAGGTGATCTTGCCATCCGGCTGCTTCTTCCAGATATACATCACGTAGTCGAGGCTCGTGCGGTCGCCCTTATTGTCGTAAGAGATGTCGCCGAGCACGGTCTTGAACGTCATGCCCGAGCGCAGTTTCTCGGCGACCTTCTTAGTGTCGAGCGACTTGGCGGCCTCGATGGCCTGCTGGATGACCTGCACCGAGGCGTAGGAGTACAGCGTGTAGGCTTCCGGCTCGAACTTCATGGCGCGGAACTTGGCCACCATTTCCTTCGCGGCCGGATTCTTGCGCGCGTCCGCGCCGAAGGTCATCAGCGTGCCTTCGACCCCCGGGCCGCCGATTGAGGCGAATTCGTCGGAGGTGATGCCGTCACCACCCATCAACGGAGCCTTGATGCCCTGGTCGCGCATCTGGCGCACGATCAGGCCGCCTTCGGTATGCAGACCGCCCCAGTAGACGAGGTCGGCACCCGACGACTTGATCTTCGACACCAGCGCCGAGAAGTCCTTCTCGCCGGTGTTGACGCCTTCATACAGCGCGGCCTTCATGCCGGCCTTTTCCATCGCCTTGACGGTTTCGTCGGCGAGACCCTTGCCGTAGGTGGTCTTGTCGTGGACGACGGCGATCTTCTTGCCCTTGAAGTGCTTGCCGATGTAATCGCCGGCAACGGCACCCTGCTGATCGTCGCGGCCGCAGGTGCGGAAGACGTTCCACATCTTGCGTTCCGTGACCAGCGGATTGGTCGAGGCCGGCGTCACCGCGACGATGCCGTTCTCCTGATAGATCTCGCTCGTCGGCATGGTGACGCCCGAGTTGAAGTGGCCGACGACGAACTTGACGCCATCGCCCGCGAACTTGTTGGCGACCGACACGCCCTGCTTCGGATCGGCGACGTCGTCACCGACCTGCAGGGTGACCTTCTGACCGAGGATGCCGCCGGCGGCGTTGATGTCGTCGATCGCCTGCTGCGCGCCGTTCTTGAGCTGCGCGCCGAACGCCGCGTTGGCGCCGGTGATCGGGCCGGCGACGCCGAACTTGACCTGAGCGGAAGCGGCACTGGACATCGCAACGGCGACGCCAAGCGCAAGACCGAGAGTCGTAAGTTTCTTCATATATTTTCCCCTTCAACTTTACTGGTGAACAGGTACGGCAGGTGGATTTGAGCAGCGAATGTCACCTGAGCAAATCCTACGTCAAGGTCTGCGGCGGCGCCAGCGCAAAGGCCCGTCCGCCTCGTTGATCCAGCGATAATGGGTGATCATCTGCGACACGCGGGCTGCCCGAAAGCCCAAGAATCCGAACGCCATAAGGACGGCCGTATCGACCAGGTAATAATGACTGGAGATGAGGGTGCCGCCGAATAGCGAGTAATGAAAAAAGCGCACCACACCGCCCAGGATTAGACAATAGGCGAAGACCTGCCACGCGGGTCGCCAGGTCCCGGCCACCGCCCGGCCGGTCAGCCAGGCGGCGCCGCCTCCGAGGATGATCGTGACCAGGACGAAGACCCAGAACGAGTCTTCCTCGTAAATGAAGTGGAGGAGCGAGGCGGTTCCCGTCTCCATCACGCGCCTCCCTCGAGATAGGCCTGTTTGATCTCCGGACGCTCCAGAAGCTCCTTGCCGGTGCCCGACAGGGTTATCAGGCCGTTGACCATGACGTAGCCGCGGTGGGCGAGCTTGAGTGCGTGATAGGCGTTCTGCTCCACGAGGAACACAGTGAGCCCGTCCTGTCTATTGAGGGCTTTGATAGCCTCGAAGATTTGCTTGACGATCAGCGGCGCCAAGCCGAGCGACGGCTCGTCGAGCAGCAGCAGGCGGGGTCGCGACATCAGGGCGCGTGCGATCGCGAGCATCTGCTGCTCGCCGCCCGACAGCGTGCCGCCGCGCTGGTCGATACGCTGCTTCAGGCGCGGGAACAAGGTCATCATGCGTTCGAGGTCGTCGGCGAAATTCGCTTCGTCGGCGACCATGGCGCCCATCTGCAGGTTCTCGAGCACGGTCATGCGCGAGAAAATGCGGCGTCCCTCGGGGGATTGTGCCAGCTTGAGA
>JAEZEY010000364.1 GCA_023432845.1 Pseudomonadota bacterium | reverse complement strand
GGGATCGACACCCGCATCAGTTGGCCGCGCATCCGCGGCCGCGCCGGCATCTGGAATTCCGGCGGCACCGCCGCGGTGACCGGCAGGAGTTGCGTCACGACACCCATCACTGAGCGCGTGCGCAATTCCACCTTGACCTGCTGGCCGCGCTCGATGCCGACCAGATAACCGTCATGCACATAAGCGAGGATGTAGCTGTCGCCGGTATAGATGTCGGTGATTGCCGGCGACGAGGCTGTCAGCACTTCGCCAACGACGCCGATATGCGTCCCGACATAGCCCGAGACCGGGGCCGTGATGAGGCCGGTGCTGTAGGACAGTTGCAGGGCGTCATAGGACCTGGTCACATCATCGAGCGCCGCGACATAGGGCGCGCGCTCCTTGCCCAGCGACTGCTTCTCCGCCCGCAGCGAGGCGAGCTTCTCGGCCGCCACGAAATGCGCTGTAACGATGTCGGTCACCGTCTTGTCGGTCACGAAGCCGGCCGCACCGACGCCGGAGATGCGATCGAGAAAGGTCTTGAACTGCTTCACCGCCGCTTCCGCTTCCGGCAGCAAGACATCGACCGCGGCCTCGCGCGCATCGATCTCGGCGAGCTTGCCGCGCAGCCGCGCGGCCTCGACCGACAAGTCGGCGATCGAACGCAACACCGCGCCTGATTCGACCAGCGCGATCTTCTGCCCGGCCTCGACGTGGTCGCCCGGACGCACAAACAGTTCACGAATGCGCGTGTTCTCGTGTGGCGATGATATCGCTACCCGCTCACGGGTCACGATGCCATCCGCGCTGAAAAACAGCGTGGTACCGCTCATGATGTCGACAACGACCAGCCCGCCGGCGATCAGCAGGAAGCTGACAAGCAGGAAGCGGCGCAGTTTTCGCCAACGCATGCGGCTGACTTTCAACGGTTCGCTGACCGCCCCGCTACGCGGCTGTTTGGGAGGGACATACAACATTCGGTTGACTCTGGATTGACATGGTCAGGCGCTCGGCGATGCGTCGCGCGGCGTCGCCGTCGCCGAACGGGTTATTGGCAGGCAGCAAGTGGCGCGCGTCGCCCGCAGTCAGTCTGCGCACGCCTTCGACGATCTTGGTACGGTCGCTGCCGACCAGGGTGCCGAATCCCGCTTCGATGACTTCCGGCCTTTCCGTGCTTTCGCGCGCAATCAGGATTTGCAGCCCGAATGTCGGCGCTTCTTCCTGAACGCCGCCGGAATCAGTCACCACCGTCCAGGCCTTGCTCAGCAGATAAACGAAGTCCGTGTAATGAAGCGGCGACAGCAGCCGTACGTTTGGCGCATCGCCCAGAACGGCTTTGACCTCGGCGCGCACGCCCGGATTGAGATGAACCGGCAAGGCGATCAGTTTGTCGCCGTCCTCCCCCAGTTCTCGCAACGCCAACAGAATGTCGCGCATCGGCTGCCCAATATTCTCGCGACGGTGCAGCGTGACCAGCACCAGCTTCTTGTCGGCCGGCAGCGCCCCGACTTCGGGATCGCGCGGCACATAGCCCTGCCCGACCCTGGCGCGAACATGCAGCAATGCATCGACAACGGTATTGCCCACGGTCACGATGCGTTTGGCGCTGACGCCCTCCTTGAGCAGATTGTCGCGGGCCAGCGTCGTCGGCACGAAGTGCAGCGCGGACGCCTGACCGATGACCCGGCGATTGAACTCCTCGGGCCACGGCGACATGATCGTGCCGGTGCGCAGGCCGGCTTCGACATGCGCGACCGGAACGCGGCACATGAAGGCCGCGGTCGCGGCCGCGACTGCGGTCGTCGTGTCGCCCTGCACCACGACCCAGTCATAGCGAACCTGCCGCAGCACCTTGTCGATCTGCTGCATGACCAAGCCGTGCTTGCCGGCTACGCCGGCCTGCAGGACCGCATCCGTCTCCTGATAGGTCGCTGTCATATCGAACAGATCGAGCAGGCCATCGGCGAGCTCGAGATGCTGGCCGGACCAGAACACGTCGACATCCGCGCCCGCTTCGCTCAGCGCGCGATAGACAGGACCAAGCTTGATGATTTCCGGCCGGGTGCCGAAGACGAGGAGAATACGCATGTCTGTCCCTGGTGCTGTTATCGCGTCGCCGCTGCAAAATCGTCCGGCAATTCATGGACGGTTTTCGACCAGACGATCGGCCTGCTGGCGAATTCGGATTCGCCGAGGTAAATCTTCCAGGCGCGAAAGGTCGCACTCATGTTGATGAATATCCCGACGGGCCAGCGCAGTGCGATGCCGAACCAGTCGGTCGTGCCGTAGACCTGGTAATTTGACGCAATCCGCGTGACGTAGCGGACCACCGACATCGTCACGTTGAACATGATGGACAAGGCGAATACGGTCGCCATGCCTTCCGGCATCGCGCCAATCTCGATGACATCGAGAAGCACCAGCACAATCAGCGCCAGCGAGATCGCCGGCAGGAAGTTGGCG
This sequence comes from Pseudomonadota bacterium, assembly GCA_023432845.1. Classification (GTDB taxonomy): domain Bacteria; phylum Pseudomonadota; class Alphaproteobacteria; order Rhizobiales; family Xanthobacteraceae; genus Pseudolabrys. The sequence goes on along the minus strand of JAEZEY010000364.1, from coordinate 967 downwards.
ATAACGCCCTTGCGGTCCCGGAACATGAAATAGGTGTCCCAGCCCGAAGCCTGCCATCCAAGCTTGCGCGTCGCCTCGAAAGAGGTGCCATAAACCCAGCGCGTACGCTGCTTGATCGAGGCGGAAAGGGTGTTCGGAAAGTATTCTCGCGTCGCGACGTAGTCGTATCCTTCGTCGGCGTCGGTGAGCACCGCGGCGAAGATCGGACGAAAGCCAGCCCGTTTAGCCTCGATGCCGAGGACGTAATCCTCCGTCACCGTCGAGGGCATCAGGACGCGGCCATGCGTCTTGAGGAAATATTGCACGAGTTCGCGCGTCAGGCCGGTGCCAACTCCGGCGGAGGGGACGGAGGCGCCCAGCGCGTTGCGCACGATCATTTCCCGCGTATGACGCTCCGCGAATTCGTCCATATAGGTCGATGCCACCAGATCGCCGCGGCCGCGGTTCAGCGAGAACACCGGCACCTGGATGAAGTCATAGCGCAGCATGAAGCGCGCATAGACCGCGAATGAGCGCGGATCGATGATGTCTTCGCTGTCGTGAAGCACGACCAGATCGGGCGCATCGTCGCGCGAAAACACCTGCTCGAACATCTCGTTGAGCATTTGCCCCTTCGATGTGGGGCCATCGAGACTATTGACGATGAGCTTGACGCGGTCGGGATATTTCGCCGCGACTTCCCTGGCGACCCGCAGCGTGCCGGTGTCGTTCGGGTAGACGCCGAGATAGAGGACGACATCGGGATCATCGATGCGCGACAGGTTGCCTTCGACCATACGGCCGATGACATTCTCCTCGTCCCAGTTCGCGATGAACACGGCCGTGCGCGGCACCGGGCCGACACCACTGCCGTTCCCGCGATAGGGATCGTGACCGATGCTCAGGGCGAGCACGTCGATGAAAGCGTCGTCCAGCGAACTCGCACTGACAAGCAGGCTCAGCGTGAGAACGCCCACGAGGAATAAGT
>JAEZEY010000363.1 GCA_023432845.1 Pseudomonadota bacterium | reverse complement strand
GGCCGCTCGGCGCTGTACGGGTTGTTTCTAATTCTCGGAATACCATTGGCGTTTTGGCCCCCTGTCATCGCGCAAGCAGCGCTGATGACTTGGCTCGTCGTCGTAATCTTGCGAGTCAATGGACTGGGCGACCGGCCCTATCTCGCGCTCGGCATCGTCGTGCTGCTGTGCATCGGCACCAGCCTGCCGTGGTTCGCCGGACAATTGATGCCGGACATCCTTTTTCCGGCGGCGGCGCTGGCGTTCTATCTGCTTGCCTATGCTGACACAGTGCTGGCGCGCTGGGAGCGCTGGCTCCTCGGCGCGGTGATCGCTTTTGCCATGGCCAGCCACATGGCGGCGGCCGGCATGGCCGTCGCGCTGGTCGCCGCCATGGCGCTGACGCATATCCGTCGCCTCGCGTTGCCGCGCGCGCGGCTCACGTTCGCCGCGGCGTCGGTCGCCGCTGGTATCGTGTTGTGCCCGGCATCCAATGTGCTGCTCACCGGCAGCTTCGCCTTCACCCCGGGGGGCTCCACGTTTCTGTTCGGCCGCCTGGTCGAAGACGGCATGGTCACGCGCTATCTGAACGACCATTGCCCCGACCCGGCGATCAGGCTGTGTGACTACGAGGGCGAGATCCAGCAGGACGCCGATTCATGGCTGTGGTGGGGCGGCTCGCCGCTCTACAAGATGGGCGGCTGGGACGCCTACGAGCCGGAGGCGAAGCGCATCATCCGTGATACGCTCACCGAATATCCGCTGGCTCATGCGACGACGGCAATCCAGGCAGCGGCCGCCCAGTTCTTCACTTTCCAGACTGAAGTCGGCATCGACGACAATGGACCGACACGCTGGGCGTTCGAGGAGTTCCTCCCGAAGCTTTACCCCACGCTGCTCGCCGCGCGTCAGCAGGCCGAGCCCTTCGATGTCGAGCCGCTCAACCGCCTGCATCTGCCTGTCGCATATATATCGCTGGCGCTCATCGCCCTGGCGATGGTCTTCCGCCGGCGGCTCGGCCTGTCGGACCGAACTTACGCGCTATGCCTGACGCTGCTCGCCGCGCTCGCGGCCAACGCCGTCATCTGCGGCGTATTCTCGCATCCCGTCGATCGCTACCAGAGCCGGCTGGTGCTGCTGGCGCCGTTCGTCGTTGCCATCATCGCGGCGCGGCGTATCGCCAACGCCCGGCCTTAGGCCTGCTTCTCCGGCGTGCGCACCACGAGACCATCGAGTGCGTCGCTGACCTTGATCTGGCACGACAGCCGCGAATTCGGCCGCACGTCGTAGCCGAAGTCGAGCATGTCCTCTTCCATCGGCGACGGCTCGCCGGTCTTCTCGCGCCAGGCCTCTTCGACATAGACATGACAAGTGGCGCAGGCGCAGGCGCCGCCGCATTCGGCCTCGATGCCTGGGATGTTGTTGCGGATCGCCGCTTCCATCACGGTCGAGCCGTTCTCGGCATCCACGGTGCGCGCGGTGCCGGAAAAATCAATAAACGTAATCTTGGGCATGGGCGAATTCGGAATGCGGTGGGGGAAGCGCCCTGAGAGCGGGCGCGCCCCGTATATAGTCAATCGGTCATGAATGCCAGCCGTAGCCGGTTACGCCTCAGTGCTGGCTGAGCAGCTCGGCGATCAGGGCGCGGGCCTTGTGTACGGCATCGGCCAGCCGGTCGATCGCGGCCGAGCATTCCTCGGCCGAGTCCTTGGCGGCGCGTTCGGTCAGTTCCGCCGCGCGGGCGACCTCGGCCGCGCCGATACCGGCGGCCGAGCCCTTCAACGTGTGGGCCAGCGCGCCGACGCCGGCGCCGTCGCTCTTGCGCATGCGCACCAGCAGAATTTCGGCCTGGCGGTCGAACAGTTCGAGCACTTCCTGCTCGAGACTGCGATTGCCGAGGGTCATACGGGACAGATGCCCCCGGTCCAGCACCACGTCGTTGACCTGCGCCGCGCTTTCCATGGCTGTCGCCTCCCATGTGGCGCCAGCTTGCCCGGCTTGTCGCAAAGGTCCGGTAAATGGCGGCCCTCGACTGGGCGCATACCGGACGGAACCCGGCCCGGTGGTTAAGGGCGGCGTAACCGTCGGGTGAGCTTGGGTGGGGATGGTCACGGCGTCGCCGCAATGACGCCTTCAGGTCGTTCCCGATCGAGGACGGGAAGGCTGCCAGCGGGATCGCGAAAACCCCTGTCCGGCCCGCACCTTGGCATGTTCCGGGACACCGCCGGGGCTGTGGTTAAGGCCCATTAACGATGATTAAAACATCCTTAGCGTTCCGGTTTCTTTCGCTTTGCCAATACGATAGGATGAATTTCTGGCGATTGAGGCGAGCCGGACGACGGTTCTGCCCCGGTATCTTTTGGACCGGCGCTTAGCGCGGCGCGGGTCTCAACACATTGCGGCAAATTCGTCCGAATGGGCCGCAAGCTGACGTTTGAAGCGCGGCGTAACACGAGGCGACCCGATATGGCGAACAACCCGCAGCAGTCCAAGACGGCAACCGACCAGGCTATGGCCGCTCTCGAGGACGCGCTCAACGTCCATATCGCCACGCCGCGCAAGGACGCCGCCGCTGAGGGCCCCGCGCCGGCCGCGCCCGACAAATCCGACACCTTCGAGTTCGATGCCCCGCCGGTCACGCCGGACCTGTTCCGCGAGCCGGAAGCGGCGCCGCAGTGGGCCGGCGAAGGCGTGCCGCGCCTGCCGGCGAATGACGACGCCGCCACCATGGGCTCGATCCTGCAGACGCTGCGCGGCCGCCGCTCCCGCGCGCCCTACGCGCTTGCCACCGCCGCCGCCTTCGCCTGGACCGCCGGCGCCGCCGCGCTGGTCTATTTGTCGCGCGCCGAACTCCTGCCGATGCTCGATGCGCCGACTCTCGGCGTCGCCACCGTCGCCGGCATCGCCAGCACCGTCATCGTGCCGGTGATCTTCTTCTACGTCCTCGCCCACCTGTTCAGCCGCTCGCAGGATCTGCGTCTCGTTGCCGAGTCGATGGCGGAAGTCGCGATGCGCCTGGCCCAGCCGGAAACCGCCGCCCGGGAGCAGATCGTCTCGGTCGGCCAGGCGATCCGCCGCGAGGTCACCGCCATGGGCGATGGCGTCGAG
>JAEZEY010000300.1 GCA_023432845.1 Pseudomonadota bacterium | reverse complement strand
GCGCAGCAGCCCGCCCTCGACCTGCAGGATGTCGCCGTGCCGGCCATCGGCATGCAGGTGGCAGGAGAGCACGCCGCGCCCGGCCTCATCCTCCTGCGCCGCGCGCAGCACCACGGCGCCGGCGCCGTCGCCGAACAGCACGCAGGTGGTGCGGTCATTCCAGTCCAGGATGCGCGAGAAGGTTTCGGCGCCGATCACCAGCGCGCGCTTGTGGGCGCCGGCCTTCAGCATGCTGTCGGCGACCGACAGCGCAAAAACGAAGCCCGAGCAGACCGCCTGCAGGTCGAAGGCGACGCCCTGCGAGATGCCGAGGTTGTTCTGCACCGTCACCGCGGTAGCCGGGAAGGTCTGGTCCGGGGTGGCGGTCGCCAGAATGATGAGGTCGATGGTGTCCGCCTCGACATGGGCATGGGCGAGCGCCGAGCGCGCCGCATGGGTGGCGAGGTCGGACGTCATCTCGCCGGGCGCCGCAATATGGCGCTCACGAATGCCGGTGCGCTGCACAATCCACTCGTCCGTCGTGTCGACGGACTTGGCCAATTCGTCGTTGGAAAGGATGCGGGCCGGCAGATAGCTGCCGCAGCCGAGAATAATCGAACGCTTTACTGTCACGAGGCCGCCCCGTTTACCGCCGGCTCCGTCACCGTTTCCTTGGCGGCCTGCGCCGCCGCACGGTTTTCAAGATCGCGGGCCAGGTCCTGGCCGATCTTGGCGAGAAGCTCGTAACGGATCATATCGTATCCCATGTCGATGGCGGCCGCATAACCTTCGGCGTCGGCGCCACCGTGACTTTTGATGACAACGCCGTTGAGGCCCAGAAAGACACCGCCATTGGCCTTCCGCGGGTCCATTTTTTCCCGCAGCAAGGAGAACGCCGGCTTGGCCAGCAAATAGCCGAGACGCGCGCGCCAGGTCCGGTTCATGGCCGAGCGCAGATATTGCGCGAATTGCTTGGCGGTGCCTTCGGCGGCCTTGAGCGCGATGTTGCCGGCAAAGCCTTCGGTCACGACCACGTCCACCGTGCCCTTGCCGATGTCGTCGCCCTCGACGAAGCCCTGATAATCGAAATGCGGGAAGTCGCCTTCGCGCAGCAGGCGGCCGGCTTCCCTCACGGGCTCGAGGCCTTTGACCTCCTCGACGCCGATGTTGAGCAGGCCCACCGTCGGCCGTTCGATGTCGAACAGGACGCGCGCCATGGCGCTGCCCATGACGGCGAGATTGATGAGGTGATGTTCGTCAGCGCCGATCGAAGCGCCGACGTCGAGCACGACGGACTCGCCCTTCAGGGTCGGCCACAGACCGGCGATCGCCGGGCGGCCGATGCCCTCCATCATTTTCAGGTTGAACCACGACATCGCCATCAGCGCGCCGGTATTGCCGGCGGACACGGCGACGTCGGCCTCGCCCTTCTTCACGGCGTCGACGGCCAGCCACATCGACGACTTGCCACGGCCGTAGCGCAGCGCCTGGCTCGGCTTGTCGTCCATGCGGATCGACACGTCGGTATGCGTGAAGGTCGACTTCTCCTTGAGCTTCGGGAGGCCGTCGAGCAGCGGCGCCACGACCGCCTGATCGCCGAACAGCAGAAATTCGATGTCCGGGTGCCGCTCCAGCGCAATGGCCGCGGCCGGCAGAACCACGGACGGCCCGTGGTCGCCGCCCATGGCGTCAATCGCTATGCGGATCTTATCGGGCATATATCGGCTCGATGGGTGGCCCGGGCGGCCTGGACTGGGTGATGGTCGGGAGCATGATCATGTCTTTCAAGACGGCTTCCCAACAGTCGGGATCATGCGCCCGCCAGAATGGCGTTGAGCGCGCCCGCCCGGTGAATGGTCCGGACTCGGGGGAGCGCCCGCCGGGCAACATAGCGAGTGCGCCGACCGTGACAAGCCCTTTTAGTTGTTGCGCTTTCCCGGATTTTTCTGCAGCGCCGCCCGGGCGGCGAACGGCTTGTTGCCGGCCTCCTCGACCGCCGGTGGCGCAAATTCGGCCCCTTCCTTGCGCGGATAGGGATCGATGGCAAGCACCAGGAACTCGGCGGCGATGGCGCCGAGATCGATCGAATTGCCGGTGAGCGGTTCGGGGGCGTCGTCGACGGCCTTGCGGGCCGGTTCGGATGTACCGTGCTCGTCAGCGACAGTCCCGGCCGACGGCGGCGCGAAGGTCAGGTCAATGGTTTCGTCGATGTCCGTTTCCATCGGTTCAAGCGACACCACGCAGGTCTGGCCGACGCGGGCGCGGACCCGGCCGGTGACGTGCACCTTGGAGCCGCGCTTGGCGAGGTCGAAGGTCGCGCTGAGGGCGGCAACGTCGCGGAGTTCGGCCAGCCTGGCAATAGCGTCACGGGCCGTCTCCGGCGCTTCGATGGCGCGGTGCAGCCCGCTTTCCGGAATCTGGTCGAGGATGACGGGCACGCTCCAAGGTACAACCTCGGCGATACCGGCAACCGTGTGTTGGGGCCCGCGCTGCGGACCGCTTTTCCTGCTCATGATCGAACTCTTATCAGATTTCCGCCGGTCGTTTCAGGCGCCGGGTACCGGGATTTGCGCCGGATCGGGGAACTGCACATTGCCGGCAGCAACGGCCACCATGTCCTGCGCCTTCAGCGCGGCGGCGGCGGCGACGACGTAGTCGGCGAGCCGCGGCGCAGCTCCGGAAGCCGACGGCGCTCCACCATAAATATTCCGGGTCAGCGCCGACACCAGAGCCCTGCGGTCGCTCAAGGCGTCCAGATAGGCCTTGGACCGGCCATAGAAGGCCTGGCCCATGCGCTTCATTTCCTTGGGCACCTTGAGGTCGCTGATGCCCATTTCGCGCAGGTTGTCGTCCATGTCCTGGCAAAAGCGGTCGAAAACCGCCTGTCCGGCGGGGTCGAGTTGTCCCTCCACCGTCAGGCGGTCGAGAACCAGCGCCAGATGCAGGACGATCAGGTCGAAGCGGCCATTAACCGTATCCGCCACGGCGTAGTCGCGGTAAAACACCGGCAATCGCGCCTGCGCCACGATCATGCCATACAGGGCCGAAATGGTGTCGCGCTGAGGCTTGCGGCGGAACAGAGAAAAGATCATGAGCCCGGTGCCTGACGGCGGCTCTTTGGCCGCGGAACAGGCGCCGGTTTAGTGGACACACCGCCGGATGCAAGAGCTAGATAACAAGGGCTAGATCGTAGGGCCTTTGATGACGCTCCGGCCGCGCGACCTTAGGATAGGCCGATTTCGAGGATCCCGATTTGATGACCGCCCCCCGACCGACCCGCCTGCCTGCTCGCCGCCAGAAACGATTTGCGCGCGTGCTCGCCCTCGGCCTGACCATTGCGGCACCGGTTCTGCTGGCCGGCTGCGGCAACTTCGGCGAAACTCTTCAGCGCGGCTACGTGCTGCCGGAAGGCGCGCTGGAGCAGATCCCGATCGGCGCGACGCAGGAGCAGGTGCTGATCGTGCTCGGCACGCCATCGACCGTCGCCACCGTCAGCGGCGATGTGTTCTATTACATCTCGCAGAAGGCCGAGCGCAGCGCCGCCTTCCAGCCGCATGAAGTCACCGACCAGCGAGTCGTCGCCGTTTATTTCGACAAGGACCGCAAGGTCACGCGGCTCGCCAACTACGGCGTCAAGGACGGCAAGATCTTCGACTTCGTGTCGCAGACCACCGAAACCGGCGGCAACCAGCTCAACTATCTGCGCGGCGTTTTCAACGCCTTCAAGATGTTCTGAGGCGATCCTCAAGTTCGAGCAAAACATTCAAAGCAAAGAGGCCCGCAGCGAACCGCGGGCCTTTTCGTTTTCGCTTTGAGGAGATGCCGGGGTTGCCCCCGGCCCTCGCCCTTAGTGCGCCAGGATCGCCAGCAGCAGCAGAGCCACTATGTTGGTGATCTTGATCGCCGGGTTCACGGCGGGGCCCGCCGTGTCCTTGTAGGGATCGCCGACGGTGTCGCCGGTCACGGACGCCTTGTGGGCTTCGCCACCCTTGAGGTGCTTGACGCCGTCCTTGTCGACGAAGCCGTCCTCAAACGACTTCTTGGCGTTGTCCCAGGCGCCGCCGCCCGAGGTCATCGAGATGGCGACGAACAGGCCGTTGACGATCACGCCGAGCAGCGAGGCGCCGAGGGCGGCGAAGGCGTTGGCCTTCGAACCCGAGATCGCCAGCACGCCGAAGTAGACGACGATCGGCGCCAGCACCGGCAGGAGCGACGGAATGATCATCTCCTTGATCGCGGCGCGGGTGAGCATGTCCACCGCACGGCCGTAGTCCGGACGCTGGGTGCCCTGCATGATGCCGGGCATTTCCTTGAACTGACGGCGGACTTCTTCCACCACCGAGCCGGCCGCACGGCCGACCGCAGTCATGGCGATGCCGCCGAACAGGTACGGGATCAGGCCGCCGAAGATCAGACCCGCGACCACATAGGGATTCGACAGGTCGAAGGAGACCGTGCCGATACCCTGGAAGTACGGGGCGCCCGACTTGGTGAAGGCGGCGATGTCGTTGGTGTAGGCGGCGAACAGCACCAGCGCGCCGAGGCCGGCCGAACCGATGGCGTAGCCCTTGGTGACGGCCTTGGTGGTGTTGCCGACCGCGTCGAGCGCGTCGGTGTTCTGACGCACTTCCTTCGGCAGACCCGACATTTCGGCGATGCCGCCGGCGTTGTCGGTGACCGGGCCGAAGGCGTCGAGCGCGACGATGATGCCGGCAAGGCCGAGCATCGTGGTCACCGCGATCGCCGTGCCGAACAGGCCGCCGAGCTGGTAGGTCACGATGATGCCGGCGACAATCACGAGGGCCGGCAGCGCCGTCGATTCAAGCGAGACCGCGAGGCCCTGAATGACGTTGGTGCCGTGACCGGTGACGGACGCCTGAGCAATCGACACGACCGGGCGCTTACCCGTGCCGGTATAGTACTCGGTGATCCAGACGATGAGACCCGTCACCACGAGGCCGAGAACGCCGCAGATGAACAGGTTCTTCCCGGTAATCGCGAGGCCCGCGACGGTGCCGATCTGGCCCCAGCCGATGGTGTAGTGCGTCGCGACGGC
>JAEZEY010000356.1 GCA_023432845.1 Pseudomonadota bacterium | reverse complement strand
GAGGTCGCCCGGCTCGAGCGGGTCCTCGTCGTCACGCAAGGTGCTGTCGTCCGACGGCATCGGCACCGAGAAGCCCGGCGGCATCGAGCCCTCGATCAGACCGGCGCCCTTGAGCTCGTCGAGGCCCGGCAGATCGCTGACCTCCTCGAGGCCAAAATGCGACAGGAAGGCTTCGTTGGTGCCGTAGGTGATCGGACGGCCCGGCACCTTGCGGCGGCCGCGCGGGCGGATCCAGCCGGTCTTGAGCAGCACGTCGAGCGTGCCGGCGGCGGTGGCGACGCCGCGGATTTCCTCGATCTCGGCGCGCGTCACCGGCTGGTGATAGGCGATGATCGCGAGCGTCTCGATGGCGGCGCGCGACAGCTTGCGCTGCTCGACGGTTTCCTTGGTCAGGAGCCATGACAGATCGGACGCGGTACGGAAGGTCCACTTCTTGCCGATGCGCACGAGGTTGACGCCGCGGGCCGAGTATTCCGCCTGCAGCGCGGCAAGCGCGGCCTTCACATCGACGCCGTCAGGCAGCGCGCGCACCAGCGTCGGCTCGTCGAGCGGCTCGGAAGCGGCAAACAGCAGCGCCTCGAGCAGACGCAGCTCGTCCGGGCGCTGAGCCGGCTCTGCCGCCTCGGCCTCGACGATGATCGTCGTCTCTTCCACGCTCTGTTCAAACTGGACGGCAGCGGTTGCCGGCTCGTCGTTCGACACGATCACGAGCTTCTTGGCCGCGCTGGACATGGACTCCGTCTCCTTATGCGGTTTCTTGTGCGTCATGCGACGATGCAAAGCCGTTCGCGTTCACACGCTTGCGCATGTAGATCGGCGAGAACGCATCCTTCTGATGAATTTCGGCGCGGCCGTCACGAACCAGCTCGAGCGCCGAGGCAAAGGACGACGCGAACACGGTGGCGGCCAGCGCCGGCTCGACCACGTACTGGATGAGGAACGTGTCGATGCGCGACCAGTCATTCGAGGAGCCGATCAGGCGCTCCAGCGTCTCGCGCGCCTCGGCGAGCGACCACACCGTGCGCTTCTTGAAGCGCACGCGCGACAAGGTCGTGCGCTGGCGTTGCACGGCATAGGCCGACAGCAGATCGTAGAGCGTCGCCGTGTATTCCGGCTTCTTGATCTCGGCGATTGGCTCGGGCAGGCCGCGCTCGAACACGTCGCGGCCGAGCTGCGGGCGGTCCATCATGCGGCTGGCGAATTCGCGGATCGCCTCGAGGCGGCGCAGCCGGTTGGCCAGCGCCAGCGCCATATCCTCGGCGGACGGCCCCTCGCCCGGCGCCGCCTCCGGCAGCAGCAGGCGCGATTTGAGATAAGCGAGCCAGGCCGCCATCACGAGATAATCGGCGGCGAGTTCGAGGCGCACTTTGCGCGCCTGCTCGATGAACATCAGATACTGGTCGGCGAGCGCGAGGATCGAGATCTTGTGCAGATCGACCTTCTGCTGGCGCGCCAGCGTGAGCAGCAGATCGAGCGGACCTTCGAAGCCCTCGACGTCGACGATCATCGCCGGATCGGTGACACCGCGATCCGCTTCCATCTCGGCCGCGAGCTTGTTGTCGAAATCGTCAGGCGTCATGAGCCTGTCTGTCCTTCGCTCCCGATGGCAGCGTCACGCCACCATCGCATTGAAAATCCGCCGCGCCTCCGCGACATCGAACGTCTCGCCTTGCGACCGCATCGACAGCGCGCGTGTTGCGCGCTCTGCGGCCGCGCCGGAAAGTTCGGGCGCGACGCCGGCGACCTCGCTCATTTCGGCAAGATCGCCGTTGCAATGAAGCACGACATCGCAGCCGGCTGCGAGCGCCGCCTGACTGCGCTCGGCAATTGTCCCCGACAAAGCACCCATTGACACATCGTCGCTCATCAACAAGCCGGAGAAGCCGATAAAGCCGCGAATCACTTCGCGCACCATTGTGACGGAAGTCGTGGCCGGCGCATGGCGATCGATCGCGCTAAACACAACATGCGCGGTCATACCGAGCGGCAGGTCCTTGAGCGGCTGGAACGCGGCGAAGTCGGTTTGTTCCAAAGTGGCGCGGTCGGTGTCGACGACGGGCAGCTCCTTGTGGCTGTCGGCCCGGGCGCGGCCGTGTCCCGGCAGGTGCTTGAGCACCGGCAGGACGCCGCCTGCCAGCAAGCCCTCCGCCACAGCGCCGGCGATGGCCGCGACCTTGGCCGGCTCGGTGCCGTAGGCGCGGTCGCCGATGACCGGATCGGCCTCGGACACCGGGACGTCCGCCAAGGGCAGGCAATCGACGTCGATCCCCAGTGCCTTGAGGTCGGCGGCGATCAGATGCGCGCCCAGGCGGGCGGCGGCGAGCCCCGAGGTCGGGTCGCGGTCGTAAAGCGCGCTGAACACGGCGCCCGGCGGATAGGCCGGCCAGTGCGGCGAGCCGAGGCGCTGCACACGGCCGCCTTCCTGATCAACCAGGACGGGGGCTTCCCAGCCCACCGCATCGCGAAAATCACGCGTCAGATCAGTCACTTGACGTGGATCTCTGATGTTTCTCTTAAAGAGGATGAGACCCCATGGCTGCGCCTCGCGCAGAAACGCGCGTTCGAGCGGCGTGATCGTCAGCCCCGAAAGGCCCGTGATGAAAGCGCGGGCCGATCCCTGGGTAGTCAGGCCATTGGAGGTCATCGCGGCGACTTAACGCGCGCTGCGAGAGGGAGCAAGCAACCCTGTTGATGGCGAAAGCGCGTGAATCCTGCGCTTAGTTGCGCTGAACGATACACTGACCGCCGGCGGCTTTCAGGCTCGAGCACAACTGGCTTGCCTCTCCGGAAGATCCGACCGCCACCATGGCACGGTAGTAGATGCCTTTGTCGCCGAGATCGACGCGTTTGACGAAGGATGCGCGGCCCCCGAGTTGGTTGGGGAATTTGCCCTGCAGCGCCTGGAAGGCGGCCTGCGCCTCCGCCTCGCTGCGCTGCGACGAGACCTGCACGGCATAGCCACTGCTCGCAGGCGCGGCCGCTTGCGGCGCCGGCGTCTGCGCGGCGACGCGCGCCGGGCGTGCGGGCTGGGCGTTCGGATTGAGGGACAGCGGCGCATTGGACGGCTGCGCTG
>JAEZEY010000199.1 GCA_023432845.1 Pseudomonadota bacterium | reverse complement strand
GAGGCAGCTGCGGTGAAATAGCCGTAGTCATCAGAGTTCGGAAAGGTTGCAGACATGTCACGGGATGCGAACGCTCTTGTATCGTTTGCGCAGTATCTTCTTGGTGGACTCGCTGCAACTTTTCTTTTCCTGATGATGATAATCACCTGCTCCGATGTGATCGGTAGGTATTTTCTCGGGGCGCCCTTGCCGGGCGCCTTCGAGATGACCGAAATACTTCTGGCACTGCTGATATATGCGATACTTCCGTTGGTGACTCTGTCCGGCAACCAGATTGCTGTCGATCTCTTCGATCGGTTCGTGCCGCGGCGTATTGTTCCCATTCAAAACATCGTAATCGCCGTTATCCAGTTTGCTCTTCTTTCATTGATCGCCTGGGCGCTCGCGCTCAAAGCGGACGTCTTAATCAGGTCGAACCTTGCGTCTGATGTTCTAGGAGTTTCGATGGGCTATGTCTGCCTGCTCATGGCGCTCCTTGCGGGTTTATCTGCCGTAGCAGTCGTTCTGGCCGCGATCCAGGCTCTCCGCGCGGCTTGGGCGCCGGGATCCGCAGTATGATCGCATCTCTCATCATTTTCGCCGCAATGTTGGCCCTCATCTTTATGAGGTTGCCCATCGCATTTGCGATGATACTGGTAGGCTTCGTTGGCTTTGGTATGTTGATAGGCTGGATGCCGGCCTTCAAACTGGTCGGGCAGGTCGCCTACGACACCGGCCTCAACTACGAGCTCTCGGTCCTGCCGCTTTTCATTTTGATGGGGCATTTCGTCAGCAAGGCAGGTTTTTCGGACGAACTCTACGCCGCCTCGAACGCTTTCCTTCGGCACCGCAAGGGCGGCCTCGCGATGGCGACCGTTGTGGCGGCTGGTGGTTTTTCCGCCATATCCGGCTCCAGCCTGGCGACCGCCGCGACCATGTCGAAGGTCGCGATGGGCCCGATGAAGAAGTACGGATATTCGGATTCGCTGGCGGGGGCTTCAGTCGCAGCGGGCGGCACGCTCGGCGCCATGATCCCGCCCAGCGTCATCATGGTCATCTATGGTCTTGCGACCGAGACCAACATCGGCAAGCTGTTCATCGCGGGTATCATTCCGGGACTTATCGGAGTCCTGGGCTACGTAGCCGCCGTCAGGTTGACCGTAGCGAGGCGACCCGAATACGGCCCTACGGCCGACCGTGCCCTTTGGAGAGAACGCCTTGTGGCGCTCCGCGGAGTCTGGGGCATTGTGGCTTTGTTCGGCCTGATCATGGGAGGCATCTACGGCGGGGTATTCACCACTACGGAAGCGGCCGGCCTCGGCGCAGGCGGCGCATTCCTGCTCGTCGTGGTGAGGCGTCGACTGACGATCAAGCTGCTGCTGGAAGTGCTGGTCGAAACGTCCCGAAACACGGCTGCCCTGTTCTTCGTTTTGATTGGCGCGATGCTGATCTCGCACGTCGTTAACATCGCCGGCCTGCCTGCCACGCTGACATCGATCATCCTGGATACCGCCATATCGCCAACGGTCGTTATCATCGTCATCATCCTGATCTACATCGTTCTTGGTTGCGTGCTTGAAAGCATTTCAATGGTCCTGCTGACCGTTCCGGTCTTTTTTCCAATCGTCACATCGCTCGGGTACGATCCAATATGGTTCGGCGTCCTGGTGGTGATGGTCGTCGAGATCGGGATGATCACGCCTCCCGTTGGAATGAACGTTTTCGTGTTGGCCAGCGTGCAGCCGGACATCAAGGCAGGCACGGTGTTTGGCGGGCTCATTCCCTTCGTCGCTGCCGATTTTGTAAGGCTTGCGCTACTCGTGGCCTTTCCTGTGCTTGCTCTCTTCCTCCCGTCGCTGATGGGCTGACGGATCGCGAGGGCAACCGTCTTATCAAAAGCCGCGGAAATATGTCGCGAGCCTCCTGCTTGGAGAGATGGATATGGCTATGGAGATGAAGGGCGAGATCATTATTGCGCAGCCGCCCGCCGTTGTATGGGCCGCGCTGAACGATGTCGACGTGGTCAAGGCTTGCATAACGGGCTGCCAGGAACTGGAACGCGTCGAGCCGCACGTGATGAAGGCCAGAGTGAAGGTCGGAATTGGGCCAGTCAGGGCCAATTTTGTCGGAACCGTGCGTTTCATGAACGTCGACGAACCCAACAGCTTCACGCTCGCCGGCAAGGGGGAGGGCGGGGTGGCCGGATTCGCCGAGGGTTTGGCGAACGTCGTTCTCAGGGAGTCTGAGTCCGGCGGGACCATCATGGGCTACGAGGTCAGGACGACGGTAGGCGGCAAGCTCGCCCAGCTCGGCGGCCGTCTCATCGACGGCGTGGCGAAGAGATATGCGGACGCGTTCTTTGTTACGCTATCGAATGAACTCAACCGAGCCGATGCGGTTTGAAGCTTTGCGGAGCTGCGGAAGGCCTGCCGGTTCGCCTGCGGCGCATACTTCCAAAAGCGTTGCTCGGGCGAATGCTTTTGCAGCCGCTGGACGGGCCGAGGGGGCGATCGTGGTGGTGAATGTTCGCCGATTGGAGATGGGGTGGAAGACGCTTGGCCAGCCGCTCGCGGCGACTTCATTCCGCCCTGCTACTCGAAGATATGGCCCATAGTAGGCGCACCGCCATAATGCGCGACGATGCTTTCGGCAGCGCTGAGGATGTGCCGCCTTATCGCCTCTTCGGCCTCGCCGGGTGTGCCTTCTTTTATGGCCGAGGCAACGGATCCATGCTCATGCCCGGGCAGCTCTGGACTGGCATGCACTTCCAGATAATAGGTCAGCAGGTAGGGATCGGTGAGCGCTCGGAAGCGCCGCGTCTCCGCGATGAGACGTGGCATACGGCTCATCGAACAGACGAAGTCGTGGAAGTCGTTATGATGCTGCAGCCATAGCCGGGTCTCATGGCGCGACCCGTCAAGGCGGTGCAGCAGCATATCGAGCTCGCGGATGCTGTCGGCGGTTCTGTTGCTGGCGGCCAAACGCGCGGCGGTGCCCTCCAGTGTCATCCTCACCACGAAGAGCTCGAATAGCTGCGGCGCGCTGAGCTTCATGACCAGAGCGCCACGGTTTGGGCGGAGATCGACCAGACCTTCGCTATCCAGTTGCCTGAGAGCCTCGCGCACCGGCATGCGGCTGACGCCTAGGGTCTGTGCTACCTCGTTGGGAACGATTCGGGTTCCCACGGGCAGTTCACCCGACAGGATCTTGCTCCTGAGATAGGCGTAGACTTCGAATTGTGCTGTGACCTTCGAATCAAGCGGCTCGTAATGGAAACGGGAGGAGCCAGCGTCTGGGGCCGAAACCATGATTTCACCCTAGGAGAAAAAATCGACTTGTGACGCGCGTCCGTATTCCGATGGAATTTGCATGTTTGGCCCTCGGATCGGAGGTCTGCGCTACGTGCGCTTGGAACGACTAACGTTAAGTTGTAGCCATGCATCCACTTCAGTCAAGCATAACGTCGCACCCTACGAGACTCGCGTATCGCGCCGGTCAGTCCGCAGATAATCCTCAACTTCGTTGCCGAGAAAGCGCTCGGTCTACCGAAATCATACTAATCAAGGAAACGTTTCAATGATGTCGCCGGGCGCTCTAAAAGGCATACGGGTTCTCGATATGACCCGCGTTCTCGGCGGTCCGTACTGCACGCAGATGCTCGCCGATCACGGCGCCGACGTGCTCAAAATCGAGCCGCCGGGGGACGACGAGACGCGCGGCTGGGGCCCCGATTAGGCCAATCAATTCGCTTCGGTTATCTGACCCAGCCTGCGATCTTGTCGCGGGCCTCGCGCTTCGATGCCTTCACGCTCCCTTCGCCAGCTCCGTCAGGATATGCTTCACCGACGGCGTGACGATGGCGACGAACTGGGCTTCGCGGTGGCGGCGGGCGGCCTCCGCGCCTTTGAGATAGCCGCGCGCGCCGGCCTGCAGCACGGCGGCCTGCGTCGCTTCCAGCGCCAGATATGAAATATCGAGCCGCGCCTTGAGCACGTCGAGAAAGCCGGCGCGGTCGGTCGGCTGCGGATCCTGTGCCAGCACACGCACGCGCTCGTGGAGGCAGTCGGCGCGCTCGTCGATCTCGTCCGGGC
>JAEZEY010000128.1 GCA_023432845.1 Pseudomonadota bacterium | reverse complement strand
CGCCCGGAGGGCCGACGAGACACAGGATCGGACCGGTCAGCTTGTTGGCGCGCTGCTGCACGGCCAGATACTCGACGATGCGCTCCTTGACCTTTTCGAGGCCGTAGTGATCGGCATCGAGTATGGTCTCGGCGGCAGTCAGATCCTTCTTGACCTTGCTCTTCTTCCCCCACGGGATCGAGAGCAGCCAGTCGAGATAGTTGCGCACGACGGTCGCCTCGGCGGACATCGGCGACATCTGGCGCAGCTTCTTGAGCTCATGCTGCGCCTTCTCGCGGGCTTCCTTCGACAGCTTGGTCTTCTTGATCTTGTCTTCCAGTTCGGCGAGCTCGTCGCGACCTTCCTCGTCGCCGAGCTCCTTCTGGATCGCCTTCATCTGTTCGTTGAGGTAGTACTCGCGCTGCGTCTTCTCCATCTGCCGCTTGACGCGGGTACGGATGCGCTTTTCCACCTGCAGCACCGAGATTTCGCTCTCCATCAGGCCGAGCACCTTTTCAAGGCGCGCGGTGACGGACGGCGTCTCCAGGATGTCCTGCTTGTCCGGAATCTTGACGGCGAGATGCGAAGCCACCGTGTCGGCAAGCTTGGCGTAATCCTCGATCTGCTGGATCACGCCGACGACTTCCGGCGACACCTTCTTGTTCAGCTTCACATAGTTCTCGAACTCGGTGACGACCGAGCGGGCCATGGCTTCAGCCTCGACGCGCTCACCGACATCGTCGACGATCGCGGTCGCGTCAGCCTCATAGTAGTCGGTCTGGTCGGTGTACTTGGAGACCTTGGCGCGCGTTGCGCCTTCGACCAGCACTTTCACGGTGCCGTCGGGGAGCTTCAGGAGCTGCAGCACGCTCGCCAGCGTGCCGACCTCGAAAATCTGGTCGGTGGCCGGATCGTCGTCGGACGCATTCTTCTGCGTCGCGAGCAGAATGAAGGTGTCGGAGCGCATCACCTCTTCCAGCGCCTTGATCGACTTCTCACGGCCGACGAAGAGCGGAACGATCATGTGCGGGAACACCACGATGTCGCGCAACGGCAGCACCGGATAGGAGCGGCTTTCGCCAGGCTGCAGCGTGGGTCGTGGCTTGTTGGTCATTGTCTTCCAGTCCTTTTTGTTGTGCCCCTGATCCAAGGACCCGCTTCAAGCGGCATCGCAAGATCAGTGCCGGTCAGGATGGGGAACGTTGGATGCGCGCTTCCTGTTTCGCGGTCCGCCCGGATATCATTTCCGGAAGTCACCCAAGTCTCAAAACGACGAAGATTGGTACGCCGGTTCGCCGACAGCACTATACGTAGGATGACGGCCACCCCACTGCAAGTAACGCCAGGAACTCAAGTTAGGACGACACTACACGGATCACGACAACACAAACCCGTCGATTCGGCGACGAAATCGCCTCCGCCGGACGGGGTTATCATCGTTGCCCACCGCTCCGGTCCGGTAGCGGGGTGGCGCCCAGCCCTCCTCTTCCGGCGGCCCCGTGCGGGGTCGCCGTCAGGGAACTTCCCGGCCGGTTGGTATGGCGCGGCGGCTCGCGATATCAGGCGCTGGCAGAGCCCTGGTCGGCGCTACGGTCGCTGCGGTCCGCATAGATGTAGAGCGGCCGAGCGGTACCGTCGACGACCTCCTTGGAGATCACGACTTCCTCGACGCCTTCCAGCGACGGCAGATCGAACATGGTGTCGAGCAGGATGCCCTCCATGATCGAGCGCAGGCCTCGCGCACCGGTCTTGCGCTCGATCGCCTTGCGGGCAATGGCGCCAAGCGCTTCCTCGGCGAACGTCAGGTCAATCTGCTCCATCTCGAACAGACGCTGGTACTGTTTGATCAGCGCGTTCTTCGGCTCAACCAGGATCTTCTTGAGCGACGTTTCGTCGAGGTCTTCCAGCGTCGCGACGACCGGCAGACGGCCAACGAACTCAGGGATCAGACCGTACTTGAGCAGATCTTCCGGTTCGACTTCGCGGAAGATCTCGCCCTGACGGCGATCCTCGGGCGCAGCCACCTTGGCGCCGAAGCCAATCGAGGTCGACTTGCCACGGCCGGAGATAATCTTGTCGAGGCCGGAGAAGGCGCCGCCGCAGATGAACAGGATGTTGGTCGTATCCACCTGCAGGAATTCCTGCTGCGGATGCTTGCGGCCACCCTGCGGCGGCACGGAAGCGACCGTGCCTTCCATGATCTTCAAGAGCGCCTGTTGTACGCCCTCGCCCGACACGTCGCGCGTAATCGAGGGGTTGTCGGACTTGCGGCTGATCTTGTCGATTTCGTCGATATAGACGATGCCGCGCTGCGCGCGCTCGACATTGTAGTCGGCCGCCTGCAGCAGCTTGAGGATGATGTTCTCGACGTCCTCGCCGACATAGCCGGCTTCGGTCAAAGTCGTCGCGTCCGCATCGTGAACGGCACGTCGAGGATGCGCGCCAGCGTCTGCGCCAGCAGCGTCTTGCCCGAGCCGGTCGGACCGATCAGCAGGATGTTCGACTTCGCGAGCTCGACGTCCTGGTGCTTGGTCTGATGATTGAGGCGCTTGTAGTGATTGTGCACGGCGACCGAGAGCACGCGCTTGGCGTGGAACTGACCGATCACGTAGTCGTCGAGGACCTTGCAGATTTCCTTCGGGGTCGGGATGCCGTCGCGCGACTTCACCAGCGAGGACTTGTTCTCCTCGCGGATGATGTCCATGCAGAGTTCGACGCATTCATCGCAGATGAACACGGTCGGACCGGCGATGAGTTTCCTGACTTCGTGCTGGCTCTTGCCGCAGAACGAGCAATACAGGGTGTCCTTCGAATCGGTGCCGCCGACTTTGCTCATTCCGTTCTCCGTATCACTCTTCCGTATACGCGACCAAAGACAGCCCGATCACTATAAGCAGCCCGGTCTTGTATCGTTCACTGGCGTCGCCCCCGCCGTGAGGCAGATCAATCGTCTGCCCTACTACCGAAGCAAATTCCGCGGCGGATATTAAGGCCCCCGCGACCCGGTTATTTCGGGAGGCCGCTCCCGACTACACTCCCACACCCTAAGCGAAGCATGCTACGGGCAGTATGATCAAGAATGTATTAACGATAACAATGGCCGTTTTTGTCCACAAAGCAGGCCGAAATTACCGCTGTTTCCGAGCCGCCCAAGGCCGGGATTGCACATCTTGTCGCGGGGAACTTTCGTCACCCGAAATGAACCATGGCCGCGTCAGGCCGGTTTCACGGCCAGGTCTTGCGGCCGCTTTTCGATGACCTTGTCGACGATACCGAAGTCGCGCGCGGCTTCCGCAGTGAGGAAATAATCACGCTCCAGCGCGTCCTCGATCTTCTTCAGCGATTGGCCGGTGTGGTGCACGTAAATCTCGTTCAGCCGCTTCTTCAGGTTCAAAATCTCCTGAGCGTGCAGCATGATATCGGTGGCCTGGCCCTGGAAGCCGCCGGACGGCTGATGCACCATAATGCGCGCGTTCGGCAGAGCGAAACGCATGTCCTTCTCGCCGGCCGCCAGCAGCAGCGAGCCCATCGAGGCCGCCTGACCGATGCACAGGGTCGACACCGCCGGGCGAATGAACTGCATGGTGTCGTAGATCGCCATGCCCGACGTCACCACCCCGCCCGGCGAGTTGATGTACATCGAAATCTCTTTCTTCGGGTTCTCGGCTTCGAGGAACAAAAGCTGCGCGACGATCAAGGTCGACATGCCGTCCTCGATCGGTCCCGTGATAAAAATGATCCGTTCCTTCAGGAGCCGGGAGAAAATGTCGTAGGCCCGTTCGCCGCGGTTGGTCTGCTCGACCACCATCGGGACAAGGTTCATGTAGGTTTCGACCGGATCTTTCATAACGGCTCCAGGACGCGCATTGAGGCGCATTGACGCGAATCGCACGGATTAGCTTAGCGGGTCACCGTGCTTCGACGATCTATTTTCGGTTGCCCCCGAGCGCAAGGGTCGCCCGGAGGATGGTGACAGGTCTCTTGAGAAGCGATGCAAACTGGATTGGCTCGGCGGCCCTCAAAAGACACGACCGCCCGGCGAGGCAATTCCCCACCGGGCGGTGTGTGTAGCAGAAGGCAATTAAGCAATCGTGGAGAGACTGCGGCGGAAATCGTTAAGCCGCCTCTTCCTCCTCTTTCATCAACTCTTCCTTCGAGACCTTCTTCTCGGTCACGTCGGCGAGCTCGAGCAGGAAGTCGACCACCTTCTCCTCGTAGATCGGCGCGCGCAGCGAAGCGAGCGCTTCCGGATTCTGGCGGTAGTAGTCCCATACACGCTGCTCCTGACCGGCGAACTGGCGGGCGCGCTCGGCAACCGCGCGCGACAATTCCTCGTCGCCGACGGTGATCTTGTTCTTGTCGCCGATCTCGGCGAGCACGAGGCCAAGGCGCACGCGGCGATCGGCGATTTCGCGATACTCGACCTTCGCCTTTTCTTCCGTCGTCTTCTCGTCCTCGAAGGTCTTGTTCTCCGCCTTGAGC
>JAEZEY010000122.1 GCA_023432845.1 Pseudomonadota bacterium | reverse complement strand
GCTCAAGGCTGACCATCGAAGGCGGCAACGGCCCGGTGCCCTGCGAGGTGGTCGGTTTCTCCGGCAAGCTGGCGCTGGCCATGCCGTTCGCGCCGCTGGAAGGCGTGCGCCGCGGCTGCCGCGCGCTGGTGTCGTCGGCGGCGATGAGCGTGCGGCCGTCGGAGGCCTGGCTCGGCCGGGTCGTTAACGCGCTGGGCGAGCCGATCGACGGCAAGGGCCCGCTCAAATACGGGCCGTCGCCTTATCCGTTCCGCAACGCCCCGCCGGCGGCGCATTCCCGCATGCGCGTCGGCGCGCCGCTCGATCTCGGCGTGCGCGTGCTCAATACCTTCCTCACCGTCTGCCGCGGCCAGCGCATGGGTATTTTCGCCGGCTCCGGCGTCGGCAAGTCGGTGCTGCTGTCGATGCTGGCGCGCAACGTCTCGGCCGACGTGTCGGTCATTGGCCTGATCGGCGAACGCGGCCGCGAGGTGCAGGAGTTCCTGCAGGACGACCTCGGCGAGGAGGGCCTCAAGCGCTCGGTGGTGGTGGTCTCGACCTCGGACGAGCCGGCCTTGATGCGTCGTCAGGCGGCTTACCTGACGATGTCGATCGCCGAATATTTCCGTGACGAGGGCAAGGATGTCCTCGCCATGATGGACTCGGTGACGCGCTTTGCCATGGCGCAGCGCGAGATCGGCCTGTCCGCTGGCGAGCCGCCGACCGCCAAGGGCTATACGCCGACCGTGTTCACCGAACTGCCGCGCCTCCTCGAGCGCGCCGGCCCGGGCGCCGAGGGGCAGGGCACCATCTCCGGCATCTTCACAGTGCTGGTGGACGGCGACGACCACAATGAGCCGGTGGCCGACGCGGTGCGCGGCATTCTCGACGGCCATATCGTCATGCAGCGCTCGATCGCCGAGCGCGGCCGCTATCCGGCGATCAACGTGCTGCGCTCGGTGTCCCGCACCATGCCGCGCGCCGCCGACCCCAATTACCTCGCCGTGATCAAGCGCGCCCGCGAGGTCATGGCGACCTATGCGGACATGGAGGAACTGATCCGGCTCGGCGCCTACCGACCCGGAACCTCGCCGGAGGTGGATGAGGCCATCGCCCTGAACAAGCCGCTCGAGGCCTTCCTGTCGCAGGGCAAGGACGAGGCGACGAGCCTCGCCGAGGGCTACAAGATGCTGGAGGCCATCGTCGGCCGCGGCTAGGGGTGGCGGGCCGGGCCGGGAAAATAACGATGTACATGATGGATTCTGGAAACCGAAAACTAACGATATTGCCCCAGAGTCGACCTGCTGAACGGTCCGGGGTGTGCCTGGACAGCGGCGTGTATGGCCGCGTCGGGCCCGTTATTCGGGGCTTCGGGGGAGTATTTAGTCGATGAAGTCACGTGACACCCTCATCCGCCTGAAAAAGTTTCAGGTCGACGAGAAGCGGCGCAAGGTCGCCCAGATCGAGGCGATGATGGCCGAATTCGACCGTATCGCCACCGAACTCGACCGCGAGATCAAGGTCGAGCAGGACCGCGCCGGCATCCACGATCCGGGCCACTTCGCCTATCCGACCTATGCCAAGGCGGCCATGACCCGCCGCGAGAACCTCAAGCGCTCGGCCGATGAATTGCGCGCCCAGCTCGACGACGCCAAGGCGGCGCTCGGCGAGGCCTTCGAGGAGCTCAAGAAGGTCGAGATGCTGGACGAGCGTGACAAGGAACGCGACCGCGCCGAGCAGAACGCCCGCGAGCAGCAGGAACTCGACCGTATCGCCAGCCTGCGCTTCACCGCCGGCGGCGCGCACGCGTAAACGGCAAGCTTTCAGTTTGAGACAAAGCGAGCGGCGCCCGGAGAGGCGCCGTTTTGCTTTGGCGTGTCACGATTGCGGCAACTCCCGGGCGGGAACGCGGCGACTTTCTTGCTCTGCCGCTTTTTAGGCATGCCAACGGCAACCACTTCGCTCGAAACCGCGTTGTTGCCAGCGTTGGGTCATGAGCGGGCCATGCACGGGCCGTTTTTGCAGGGCACCTTCCACCTGTCCAAACTTTAACTACCCAAGGCAAGGGCGTGCTGGCACGCCTGACGTCCTCGGCAAGTTGACGTTCGTGAAGCTGGAGTGGATTGGCTGATGAAGCGTTCGGTTGTTCTGTTGCTTGGCGTTGCCATGACCGCGTTTGCCGCGCCAGCTATCGCGGCCGATGTGCCGCCCGCGCGGCCGCAGGGCGCGCCTGTCTACCAGGCACCGCCGCCGGTCTATGACTGGAGCGGACTCTATCTCGGCCTCAATGGCGGTTATGCGTTTGGCCGTTCGAGCTGGAGCGACCCGTTTGCCGGCGGTGGCTCCGATCGTTTCAACACCAATGGCGGATTGATCGGCGGCCAGATCGGCTACAACTGGCAGGTCGGCCGCACCGTGCTCGGCCTCGAGAGCGACATCAACTGGGCCAGCATCTCTGGCAGCACTGCGAATGGCGGCGTCTGCGCACTCAATGGTGGCGGCGAGTGCCGCACCGAGCAGAACTGGTTCGGCACCACGCGTGCGCGCATCGGTTACGCCTTCGGCAATTTCCTGCCCTACGTCACAGGCGGTCTCGCCTATGGCGACGTCAAGGCGGTGCAGGCGAACGGTTCACAGCGCGACACCAAGGCGGGCTGGACCGCGGGCGGCGGTCTCGAGGTCGGGCTGACCAAGAGCTGGACCGCCAAGGCCGAGTATCTGCATCTCGACCTCGGTACCGCGACCTTCATGGGCGCGGCGTCCGGCACCAACACACTCAATGTGCCGATCACCGAAGACATCCTGCGCGCCGGCCTTAATTATCGGTGGTAGGTGTGGGGGCGGCTGTGGCCGCCACCATAAACTGCGCTTTCGCCAACCCGGCGAAGCGGCCGCCTTGCGCCACTAGTTCGTCGAACGAGCCGCTCTCGACGATCTTGCCGGAATCGAACACCAGAATGCGGTCGGCATTGCGCACGGTGGACAGCCGGTGCGCGATGACGAAAGTGGTGCGGTCCTTCATCACCTCGTCGAGCGCCGCCATCACCTTGGCCTCGGTGTCGGCATCAAGCGCGCTGGTAGCCTCGTCGAGGATGAGGATGGGCGGGTTCTTCAGTAGGGCGCGGGCGATCGACAGCCGCTGACGCTCGCCGCCGGACAGTGAGCGGCCGCGCTCGCCGACCAGCTCGTTGAAGCCGTTGAATTTGCGCTCGATGAATTCGAGGCATTGGGCGCGCCGCGCCGCATCGCGCAGTTCCTCCTCGGTGGCGTCCGGTTTGCCGACGCGCAGGTTCTCGCCGATCGAGCGGTTGAACAGCAGCGCTTCCTGAAACACCACGCCGATGTTGCGGCGGAGCGCGGCGAGCTTGATGTCGCGAATGTCGTGGCCGTCGGCCTCGATTGAACCCGTTTGCGGATCGAAGGCGCGGTGCAGCAGCGCAATGGCGGTCGACTTGCCGGCGCCGGTGGCGCCGACTAGCGCGATGGTCTGACCCGGCCTGACGGTGAAGTTCAGATGATCGGCGGCGAGGCGGTTGCCGTCATAGGAGAAGCACACATCCTTGAAGGCGATGTTGCCGGTGAGGCGGCCGGGGTCGATAGCGTCCGGCTTGTCGCGGATATCGGGGATGGTGTCCCAGACATTAAAGAATTCGCGCAGTTGCGGCACGTGGCCAACTAGATCGTCGACGAAGGAGACGGTGTGCTCCATGCGCGCGATGATTAGCCCGGCGAAGCTCATGAAGGTGACCATCTCGCCGATCGAGGCCTGGCCGTTGATGTTGAGGAGGGTGCCGATGACGATGATGGCGAGCACGGCGAGCGTGGTCGCGGTGCGTGTCAGCACATTCGCCAAAGCCCACCACGACAACACCGGCAGCTGCGCCGCCAGCAGGCGGTCTACGATCTGCTTGAGCTCGGTGACCTCCTGCTCGAGCCGCGAGAAGCTCTGCACCAGTGCGATGTTCCCGAGCGTGTCGGAGGTGCGCTCCGCCAGTGCCGAGTAGTGTTCCTCGACTTCCTCCTGCATGGTGCCGGTCTTGCGCACGATGAGCGCAGTCAGCATTGCGAAGATGACGCAGAGCGCGATCAGCACGCTGGCCAGCTTCCAGTTGATGTAGAGCGATAGCGGCAGCAGCACGATCAGCCCGACCAGCGAGGCGAAATGCTCGCGGAAGAAGCCGAGCCACAGGCCCCACAAATCGTCGGTGCCCTCCAGCATCACCTTCATGATGCGGCCGGAATGGGTGTTGCCGTGATAGGACAACGGCAACTGTAACACGTGCTCGAAATAGCGCGTCATCACCACCTGGCGGCGGCGATGGGCGAGGCGGTCGGAATGCAGCGAGATCAAAGTGCCGGCGATGATGGTGAAAATGCCGAAACCGGTCCACGCGCCCAGCAGCACCGACAGTTCGGACCATGACGGCGCCTTGCCGCTGGCCTGGCCGTTGCTCAGCGTGTCAATGATGCGGCCGAGCAGCACCGGCTCGGCGAATTGTGCGCCGACCAGCGCCAGATTGCCGAAGGCCAGCGCCCAGCCGAGGCGAGCTTCGGAGCCGAGCAGCGCAAGAACGCGGCCGTAGAGTGCCATCATCGACATGAGTTTGCCCGGAGGCTGTTTTACTTATTGTCGGCGGCCGGTTTATGGGCGGCCGCAGCCTTCTTCAACTGCGCCAGTTCGTCTTCGAGCTTCGCCAGGCGCGATTTCAGCACCGCGATTTCGGCATCCGCCGCGGTGAGCTGACGCCGGGCTTCGCGCTGGTGGCGGTCGAGCGCCTGCTGCAGGAATTCGGTATTGGCCTGCAGGCAGGAGGTACGCCTGTCCATCTGCTTCTCGGCGGTGCAGACCTCGAGCCCGCGAATGTCCTGAGCGAACGCGGGGGAGGCTATGACAACCGCAAGGCCAGCCAACTTTATTCCGAACCGCATCCCCATACTCCGTTCGCTCCCGCGAAGGCGGGGGCCCAGATCCTTTTAATATAACGTTTTCGATAGAGACTGGATCCCCGCTTTCGCGGGGACGAACGAGGGGAGATCACGCCTGTATTTGAATCTCTTTCAGCCGCGCGATGGCGCCATCGGGCAGCGGTGTCGATTTGCGCGTGGTCTCGTCGAACATCACCATTACCGTCTCGGCAAGAGCGCAGACATTGTCACCCTGCATGATGACCTGCTCGAGCACGAAGGACGAGCGGCCGATGCTCTTGCAGCGCGTGCCGATATGGGCCTGCCCCGGCCAGTGCATCTCCGCCTTGAAGTCGAGGATCAGCTTGGCGATGACGAAGCTCGTGCCCGGCTGGTTCAGCGGTCTGGCCGCATCGAGCAGGAAATGCGTGCGGCCGCTCTCAAGGAATGTCGAGAACGCGGCATTGTTGACGTGGCCGAGCTTGTCGGTGTCGGCAAACCGAATGGTGTCGAACGTCCAGGAGACGTAGTCGCTGCGGTTCATGGTGCCTGTGTTCTTTAATGCATGCCGGGGAGCGCGATGCTCAGGCCGCGCCCGGCTCGTCGTCGGCCCGCCTGTAAGACAGATAGCGCGGCGACCACATCTTGGCGTGCACGGCGGCCTCGACCGTGTCGGCGGTGACGCCTTCGGTCAGGCCCTCGGCATGGGCCTGCTTGCCCACGGCGATCGCGACTGCGATGGCGACGTCGCGCAATTGCGTCACGCGCGGCAAAAGATTGGCGTTCGGGTCACTGCGCGCGGGCGACATGGCGGCGAGCGCCTTGGCGGCGGCCATGAACATGTTGTCGGTGATGCGGGTCGCCCGCGTCGCAATGGCGCCGAGACCGACGCCGGGGAAGATGTAGGAGTTGTTGGTCTGGTCCACCGCGAAAGGCTGGCCGTTGCGTTTGAGCGGCGGGAATGGCGAGCCGGCACCGATCACGGCGCGGCCTTCGCTCCAGCGCTCGATATCGGCCGGGTTGGCTTCGGCGCAGGACACCGGATTCGACAGCGGGAAGATGATCGGTCGCTTGTTGAGATGCGCCATGCCGCGCACCACGCTTTCGGTGAAGGCTCCGGTCTGCGCCGAGACACCGATCAGCGCCGTCGGCTTGGCGTTGTAGATGACGTCGAGCAATGAGATGCGGCTCGGATTGCCGAGCGTCCATTTGGCGATGGCCTCGCGTTTCTGCACGAAGGCGCGCTGGAACGGCACGATGTCGTTCATGCCCTCGACGAGAAGTCCGTCCTTGTCGACCAGATAGAAGCGGCTGGCGGCGTCTTCCGGGTTGAGCCCGGCATCGACCAGCGCCGCCATCAGCAGGTTGGCGATGCCGCAGCCGGCCGAGCCGCCGCCGAAAATGGCGATGCGCTGGCGCTCCATCGGCTCGCCGGTAACGTTGATCGCCGCGAGCAGCGCGCCGGTCGCGACCGCGGCGGTGCCCTGGATATCGTCGTTGAAGCTGCAGAGCTGGCCGCGATAGCGCTCGAGCAGGCGCGTTGCATTGGCCTTGGCGAAGTCCTCCCATTGCAGAAGGACATGCGGCCAGCGCTCCTTCACCGCGGCAATGAACTCGGCGACGAAGCTGTCATATTCCTCGCCGCGCACGCGCTTGTGGCGCCAGCCGATGTAAAGCGGATCGGCGAGATTGGCTTCGTTGTCGGTGCCGACATCGAGCAGGATCGGCAGCGCCGTCGCCGGGCCGATGCCGCCGCAGGCGGTGTACAGCGCCAGCTTGCCGATCGGGATGCCCATGCCGCCGGCGCCCTGGTCGCCGAGGCCGAGAATGCGCTCGCCGTCGGTGACGACGATGACCTCGGTCTTGTCGAATTGCGGGTTGGCGAGAATCTCGCGGATGCGCGAGCGGTGCGGAATCGACAGGAAGACGCCGCGCGGCTTGCGAAACAGCCGGCTGAACGAGGCGCAGCCGGCGCCGACGGTCGGCGTGTAGACAATGGGCAGCAGCTCTTCGACGTGGCGGCCGAGCAGAGCGTAGTACAGCGTCTCGTTGGTGTCCTGCAGATCGCGCAGGAAGGCGTAGCGCTCGAGGTCGGTATGGAATTCCCGGAAGGCGTGCAGGCGCCGATTGACCTGGTCGTCGATGGTGACGACGGTCGGCGGTAGCAGGCCGTGCAGGAGGAAGGCGGTGCGCTCGTCCTCGGTGAAGGCGGTGCCCTTGTTGAGCCGGGGGTCGGCGAGGAGGCGGTAGCCGAACATGTCGGCGGGGAGGGTCAGCGTACCCTGTCTGTCTGAGGCGCGATCGAGCAATTCGGCAGTCCCGGCAATGTGATCCATTGCGCGAAACCCTAGCACAGCGGGCGGGGCCGTCGCATGCCGAATTCGGGATGGAGGCTATCGCCGAAAGCGTAGCTTTTTGGGTCAGCTAGCGCCGCCTGTCGGCGTCGTATTCGGCGCTGCAGAAGGGGCCGCCCTGATAATAGTCGCCGATCGGGTCCGGCGGCAGCTTGGCTTGCGCGGCCATGGCCTCGTCGCGGAAGTCCTCGGCCTTGTGCTTCGGCCGGTAGCCGAATTTGTGGGCGTTCGAATTGTCCCACCACGCGGCGGCGTTGTCGGAAGCGCCGTAGAAGATCTCGTACTTGATGTCGGGGTGCTCGAGCCCGATGCGCACGAGCTGCACGAGGTCTTCCGGGTGCAGGAAGATCGACAGCCGGCGCCGGTCGATTGGCTTGTC
>JAEZEY010000070.1 GCA_023432845.1 Pseudomonadota bacterium | reverse complement strand
TCCGACCTGATGGTCGAGGTGTTCGGCGACAAGGGCCGCCACGCCCGCTCGACTGTCGGCGTCTCCGCGCTGCCCGCCAATGCGGCCGTCGAAGTCGAAGGCATATTCGAGGTCGCCTGACGCACCGGAGCGCCTATGCCGCGTCTGGACTGGTTGACCGCACGTCCGATCGCCCACCGCGGCCTGCATGACGCCGCGCGCGGCGTCATCGAGAACACGCGCTCCGCGTTTGAGGCGGCCGTCGCCGGCAACTACGGCATCGAGTGCGACGTGCAGGTCAGCGCCGACGGCGAGGCCATGGTGCATCACGACGATGCGCTCGGTCGGCTGACTGAGGGCAATGCGCCCCTCGCCGGCCTCGATGCGGCGGCACTGAAGCAGGTCGCGTTCAAGGCCACGCCGGACCGCATGCTGACGCTGGTCGAGCTGTGCGATCTGGTCGGCGGCCGCGTGCCGCTCGTCGTCGAGATCAAGAGCCGGTTCGATGGCGATCTGCGGCTGACGCGTCGCGCCGCCGAGGTGCTCGGCCGTTACCAGGGACCGGCCGCGGCGATGTCGTTCGACCCGGCGCCCGTGGCGGCGCTGCGCGAAATCGCGCCGACACTCACGCGCGGCATTGTCGCCGAGCGTCACTACGATCATGCCGAATGGGACGCCCTGCCTGCCTCGGCCCGGCGCAATCTCGCCTTCCTGCTGCATGCGCCGCGGACGCGTCCGCATTTTATCGCATATTCGGTCAAGGACCTGCCGGCGGCGCCGCCGCTGATCGCGCGTTACGTTTTTGGCCGGCCGCTGCTGACCTGGACCGTACGCAGCGACGAGGACCGTGCCACGGCCGCGCGCTACGCCGACCAGATGATCTTCGAAGGGTTCCACGCGTCTTGAATCCAACCGCGCCGGAACCATCTGGAGGAAAGAAAGGTTCTGGTCTCATGCGCATCGCTCGTATCATCACCGCCGCGCTGGCTCTGGCTTTCGCCGCGGCAGTCACCGCACCCGCTGCCCCAGTTGCTGCGCAATCGCAGCAGGTGACGAAGCCGAAGAAAAAGACCGTGAAGCGTCCGGTGCGCTCCGCGCCGCGTCAAATCGCCTGCACCGAGTTTGGCTGCCACCCGATACCGCCGAACTGCCGGCCGCAGACCGGCTACCGATGGGACGGCATGCCGAGCGGCTTCGACATCATTGTATGCCGCTAAAGCTGCCGAGCTTTCCTCCTATACAAGGCAGCCTCCCCGCAAACGTGTCGCCGCCGGGACGCTTTGGCGCTAAAATATATACAATGAGGCTCCGCCTCCCGAACCCACAGGGTCCTATGTTTCGGCAGGTTGTCCGTAAATCCCTGATCCTCGCCGCCGCTCTCGCGGTGGCTGGCCCCGTCGACGCGCCCGCCCAGTCCACGATGCAGGCAAAGCGCAAGCCCGCTCACGCCGCTCCTGTGCGACCCAAAGCCCAACCGCCTCTTGTTTGCCTGCGAGGAGGCTGCGTCCCGTTACCGCCCCATTGCCATGCGGAACGCGAGATGACATGGGCTGGCCCAACCGGATACGAGATCATCGTCTGCCCGTGACAACCGAACGGAATGGGCAACGTCGCCTTTCCCGAAGGGTCCGGCGGCGACGGCGTGGCAATCCCCCGACCGCGCTGGGCTGTCCACAGCATCGCTTTACGAAACCCCAACGATCCCCATGAGCGACGACGAAATCCGCATCCGAATGGCGCAGAGCCTTGACGGGATTCCCGCCGCCGAATGGGATGCTTGCGCCGGGCAGCGGGGCGCCGCGGCGACCGGGTTATCCCCAGCCCGGACAACGTTTGCACAGGAGCCGCCGCCTGTTGAAAACCTGGCTGAGGACAAGGCCCCCAGTCCGGCGTCAGAGGGCGGACCTCAGGCGCGGCCACCTGTGAACTGTGGGGGCAAGTTATCCACTGAATTATCAACAAGAGGACAGTTCGATAACCCATTTGTTTCGCACAGTTTTCTGTCCACTCTTGAACAGGCATCCTGCGTCGGCGGGCGCACCGGTTGGCTACCGCGTTACCTGCTGGCCGAACGCGAGGACGGCACCCTGCTCGGCGCGGCACCCTGCTATGTGAAGACCCACTCGCGGGGTGAGTACGTCTTCGACCATGGCTGGGCCGACGCCTTTGAGCGAGCCGGTGGCGCTTACTACCCCAAGCTCCAGGTGTCGGTGCCGTTCACGCCTGTCACCGGCCCGCGCCTGCTCGCGCGGCCCGGACCGGGAGCGGCCGGCATCCGCGACGTACTCGCCGAGGCGCTGGCCAAACTGACGGATGCGAACGACCTGTCGTCGGCGCATGTCACCTTCTGCACCAAGCCCGAATGGGACCTGCTTGGCGAGCGCGGTTATCTGCAGCGCACCGATCAACAGTTCCACTTTGAGAACCCGGGCTATGGCAGCTTCGAAGACTTTCTCGGTGAACTGTCCTCGCGCAAGCGCAAGACCATCCGCCGCGAGCGCAAGGAGGCGCTCAGCCCCGGCATCGACATCGTCTGGCTCACCGGCAAGGATTTGACCGAGGACGCCTGGGACGCCTTTTTCACCTTCTACATGGATACCGGGTCGCGCAAATGGGGCAGCCCCTATCTGACGCGCGAATTCTTCACGCGCATCGGCGAGACCATGGCCGACCGCATCGTGCTGATCATGGCCAAACGCGCCGGGCGCTATATCGCGGGCGCCATCAGCTTCCTCAGCCAGGACACGCTTTTTGGCCGCAACTGGGGCGCCATCGAGCATCACCCGTTCCTGCATTTTGAAGTCTGCTATTATCAAGCGATTGACTACGCCATCGCCAACGGGCTGCGCTGGGTCGAGGCCGGCGCGCAGGGCGAGCACAAGCTGGCTCGCGGCTACCTGCCCCACACCACCTATTCGGCGCACTACATTGCCGATCCGGCGCTGCGCCGGGCCATCGCCGACTTTCTCAAGCGCGAGCGAGCCTATGTCGAGGCGGCTTCGGAAGAGCTTGCGGCGGCCGCGCCATTCCGCAAGGATTTGGACGAACAGGAATGACGACTTCAAAACCGGGGGCCACAATGTCGAGCTACGATCCCAACAACATCTTCGCCAAGATCCTGCGCGGCGAACTGCCCTGTCATAAGGTTTACGAGGACGACAAGGCGCTGGCCTTCCTCGACATCATGCCGCGCGCGCCGGGCCATACTTTGGTGCTGCCCAAGGCCGCGGCCCGCAACCTCATCGACTGCCCGCCGGACGATCTCGCCCACGTCATCAAAGTGGCGCAGAAGATCGCGCAAGCAGCGATGAGCGCGCTCGGTGCCGACGGCGTGACGGTGCAGCAATTCAACGAGAGCGCCGGCGGCCAGGTAGTGTTTCATCTCCACGTCCACGTCATCCCGCGCAAGGCCGGCGTACCGATGAAGCCGCCGGCCGCGGAAAAGGAAAAGCCGGAAGCGCTGGCGGAGATGGCAAAGAAGCTCAGCGCGGCGCTTGCCTGACCTCTCACGGCATGAAGAAATAGCCGCCGATCAGCAGCGCCGCCTCGCCGGCCAGCACGCCGGCCAGCGCCGAGCGGCGCACCAGCAGGAATGCGGAAAAGCCGATCCCAACCGCCACCATGCGCACGCCGAGCGGGATATTGGCGAGCGCGCCGTTTGAAAACACGATCAACTTCGCGACAACCCCGGCGAGGATCGCGGTCGCTACCGCGCGCGACCACAGGACGATCTGCGATTCCTCGTTCAGGCCGCGCGCCAGCACCAGGCCGAGCGCACGCCACACCTCGTTCGGCAGGAAGCCGATGACGACGAGCACGAAGTACGGCCACAGTTCCCCGGTTATAATCATGCCTTGGCGCGCGCCTTCCACAAGCGATTGACGAGATACGCCAAGGTGCCGCCGCCGACGCCGGACCACATCAGATCGAAATCGACCTGCAATGCGGCGAGCGCGGTCCCGAGGACGAGACCAAGCGCCAGCGCCACGCGGTCGAGCATGGTTACAGCGCTGCGCGCCGTCGAGATGAGAAACGAGATCGGCGTAATGAACAGCAGCGCCGCCGCGAATAAGGGCGGCAGCCCGGCGGCAAGGAAGAAGCCGACCAGGCCAAACACCGCGGCCGCGGCCATGTAGGTCACCGACAGGCCGTTGCAGAAAGCCATGCGGTGTTCCGGCGCCATACCCGGCAGCATGCGGAGCGACTCGATCCACATGCTCACCGAGGTGAAATGCGCCGGCAGCACCAGGTCGACGGTGCGAGTCGTGCGTGTCCGTATGAGCGGCAGCAGCGCCACCACCATCGGAAACAGGCGGATGGCGCTGAGCGTCACCGCCAGCGCGACCTCGATCATGGCCGCGCCGGTGCCGATGCCGGAGATCAAAATAACCTGCGCCGGCGCCGCCCAGACGAAGAT
>JAEZEY010000052.1 GCA_023432845.1 Pseudomonadota bacterium | reverse complement strand
CTGTCGCACAGACCTACAAGCTGTACCTGCTCCATTCGAGCCAGGTTTGCCATATGCACTCTGCCGATTACGCCAAGTCCCACAATGCCGACCTTCAGTTTCCCCATGTTCCGACTCTCTCCTGTTCGGTTCTCCAGTCAAGCAACACACCCAAAGCCTGCTGCTGCCGATTGAGCAGCAAATCGTAGCCCGTGTGAGCTTCGGAGTACCGCAATTTGTGTGTAATGAGCGGCTCCGTCTTCAATATATTTTGCTGAATGAGACTAAGCGCATAGCGACTCAGCTCCAGCCGGCTTGACACAAAGTCTTGTCTGTCCTGCAAGTTTTCATGAGCGCCGATGAAGCGGATTCCTTTGCAATGTATATAGTCGTACACATTTAAATCGACATTACCGCGCGTCGAACCAAGCGCGACAACCTGGCCGAGATGCTTGACGAGCTGCAACGCGGGAATGACAAGCTGCGGAGAGCCCGTAGCTTCAACGACGATATCCGCCGCTTCCCGGCCGGTCAGCTCGCGCAGCCGCTCGCGCAGGTTGACCTGCTCTCCGGACAAGATCACATGCTTGATCCCCATGCTCTGAGCAATGCGCAGCCGCTCCTCGACTACATCGACAACGACGACCTCGGCGCCCCGCAGCGCATATAGCTGCGCGGCTAAATTGCCGATCAAGCCCATGCCGATGACAACTGCCACATCGCCGATACGCAGCTCGGACTGCACGATCGAGGTTAAGGTGATCGCCGCCAACCGAGTAAACGTCGTTTTGGCGGCATCCTGTATATGCGCGGAGTCGAGCCGCATAACCGGGCAGTTACGCTGGTCTGATAGTGAAGCTGTCTGGTAGGCCGCATGCCGACCCAGCGTATACACCCAATCCCCCGGAGCAAGCTGGCTGACGCCCGCCCCTGTAGAAACGACTTCACCGACCGTCGCATAACCGGGATAAAACGGGTACTTGGCAAACGTATTGTTCGGATCGGGGATACCGACATGTGTGCCTGTATAGAGCGCCAGCTCTGTTCCCGGACTGATCAAGCTGAATATGGTGCGGAACAGCACCTCGTCGTCGGCCACAGCGGACGTAAACGGCGCTTGCTCGTAACGGATTTCATACGGCTTGGCAATGACGACTCTCACGTTATTCATTGCTAGTTAATCTGCTTGATCACATTTTTAATGTAATCCAAGTTGAACTTCAACAGCTCCTTGATCGGTCTGGAATTGCTGAAATCCTCAAAGCCCAAATAACCGTCATAGTTAACCGATTTGAGGTCCAGCAGCACTTGCTTCCAATCAACCGCTCCGTCCGGAATTGTCGCCCAGGCCGAGCCGTCCTCCGGCTGCTCCATCGCTTTCCAGTTGACGTTTTTGACATGGACATGGGACAAGTACGGCTGGATCAGCTCCAGACCCTTACGGTAGTTTTCGTATCCCTCATACACCATATTGCCCGGGTCGTACATGATGCCGATGTGCTTGGGATCAAACTGGCTGACGACGCGATGCGCCAAGCCGGCGCTTGGATTGATCGTCAAGTGGTGAGTTTCGATCAATCCCTTAACTCCGAATGTTTGCGACATTTCCTGTACGCCGTGCAAATACTTGATCATCTTCGCGTAAAGGTCATTATAGTTTTCAGTACGGTCGTACCACGCTTGTCCGACACGAATTTGCTTCGCTCCGAGCCGTTTCGCGATACGCATAATATTTTCTGTGCCCTTCAGGTCACCGACGATCAAATAAGGAAGAATGGCGCTCGCCTCAAGCGAATGCGCATCGGTCAGCTTGCGCAGCTCGTCCAGCTCTGTGTCGCTAATATCAGGATCGAGCGTAGCCAGATTGTTGCGCCAGTACGTGGGGGCTTCCTGCTTGAATTGTTCCGGAACCCGGGTTACTCTCCACTCTACGCCATGATAACCGCTCTCCTGAAGCGTTTTCACCAGCTCGACGGGCGTTAAATCCGGTGTGCTTACTGTAAATACGGAAATTTTCATAATGATTTCTGCCTCCCTTTATTTTATGGTACAGCTTTACCTTATCAAAAACCGTTTCACGCAAGTTACATCCTGATTGACGCATTACCAGATCGCGGTGTGCCCAAATTGACCAAGCCATTTCAGACCTATCCCTTAATTCCCGTTGTCGCAATCCCTTCCACAATGTTTCGCTGGAAGAGCAAAAATACGATAAGCTGCGGCAGCACCGCCAGCGCCGACATGGCCAGCAGCGGGCCCCAAGCCGTGATCGACTGCGGATCGGCGAACATTTGCAAGCCCCGGGTAACTGTATAGAGCGCGGTATCGTTCAAATAAATGAGCGGCCCCATGAAATCCTCCCACGTCCACAGGAAGGAAAAGATCAGCACAGTCGTAATCCCGCTTTTCATCAATGGCAAAATAATACGCAAAAATATACCCAACGGGCCGCAGCCATCAATAATTGCCGCCTCGTCCAGCTCCTTGGGCAACCCGCGCACGAACTGGATTAGCAAAAATATGAAGAAGGCGTTGCCCCCGATAAATGCAGGAACGATAAGCGGCAAAAACGTATCGACCCACCCCAGCTTCTGAAACATAATATATTGCGGGATGAGCATAACCTGCGACGGCAGCATCATCGTAACGAGCAAGCACGAGAACAGAAACGGCTTAAACCGAAAGTTCAGGCGGCCGAAGCCAAAGGCAGTTAACGTTGAGGAGAAAAATGCGCCGATCAGCACCGAGCCTGCTACAATTAGCGAGTTTTTGAAAAATACATCGAAGCTGTAGCTGCCGAAGCCCTTCCAGCCGGTCACATAGTTTTGCCATTGCGGAACTGCCGGAAGCAACGAAGACGCCTGCCTGAAAATTTCGTCCTCCGACTTCAACGAGCTGGCGATAATCCACAAAATCGGGTACAGCATAATTAATCCGCCGATCAGCAGCAGCATGTGCTTCGATATCGTAAACGTAGTTTTGCGCATGAGTTAGCCCCTCCCCCCATCCTCGTAATGCACCCAGGAAGAGGATGTTTTGAACACGATAAACGTAAACAGCGCCACGATAATAAGCAAAATCCACGCCATCGCCGAAGCATAGCCCATTTCAAAATACGAGAAGCCACGTTCATACAAATAAACGGCGTAAAATAACGTGCTGTCCACAGGTCCGCCCTTCGTGATGAGAAAGCTTTGCGTAAACGCCATAAACGCATGAATAATTTGCATGATCAGGTTAAAGAAAATAATCGGCGACAGCATCGGAAGCGTAATATGAAAAAAGCTCGATAGCTTGTTCGCCCCGTCAATCGAGGACGCTTCGTACATTTCCGAAGGAATTTGCTTCAGTCCGGCCAGAAAAATAAGCATAGGCGAACCGAACTGCCATACGACGAGCACAATTAATGTAGAGAGCGCCGTATCCGGATCCGAGATCCAGTGCTGCGCCGGTATGCCGATGTAGCCAAGCACCTGGTTGATCGCCCCGTCAACGCTAAACAGCTTTTTCCATATAATGGCGACGGCGACGCTTC
>JAEZEY010000510.1 GCA_023432845.1 Pseudomonadota bacterium | reverse complement strand
TTGTTTTACCTGCGCCGCCCCCTCCCGGGGGCGATGACGCGGAGGGTTGTGACGTCGTCCTGCGCATGACCGTCCGCCACAATCCGCCGAGCAGCAACCGCAACGTCGCCGGCGCATCCGTCGCCAGCAACGCCGCGGCAAAGACGATGGCGATGGCGGCGCTTTCGCTGCGATAGGTGAAGTGCGAGTGCGTCTGGGTGTGGTTGTTGAGGATTTCGAACCACGCCATCGCAATAAGCGTCGGCGAGCTCAACAGCAGAAAGCGCCGCCGGTCGAGGGCCGGCCAGTGCGCGCGGAGGAAGACGGCCATCGCCGCGGCGAGCAATGCGACGACGACGCTGCCGACCGAGATGAACGATTGCAGGATCATGGTCAGCGTCGGGATCAGCGGGTACATCGGCACCACGGAGTCGGCTTCGACGCCGTAGAGGCGCAGCGCGATCTGCTTGATGATCGACAATCCCGCCTGCTGGCCGTCCGGTGATACCCACACCGCGAGCAACCATTCGCTCGCCCAGGTCAGCCCATAGCCGCCGAACCAGGCCAGCGCGACGAAGCCGGCCTTCAGCAGCGCTGGGACGACATTCTCTTTCACGACCGGCACTGGGCGCTGCAACTCGATTGCGAGGACGATGAAGGCGAGCAGCATCGGCATCAGCGGCGGGTTGATCAGGAAGTCGATGAAATTGAACAGTGCGCCGAACGCTGCCGCCATGACGATGGCAAGCGTCAGATTACGCGTCCGTGGATAGTGGAAGGCGAACAGGCCGGTGCCGGCGAGGATGAGGATCGTGCTCAGCGTGTGCGTGGTGATGTTCCACATGCGCCATATGTCGGTCAGGCTCATCTGCACGATGAAGAAGACCAGCGCGGGCGTCGCGCCCACCGCACGGCGCATGCCGAAGAAATAGTAGGCCGTCGCCGCATAGAGCACCATCAGGTTGGCCATGCGCACGGCCTCGAGGCTGAAGGTGCTCAACATCGGCCAGAGATAGACGCGGTAGCCGTGCCAGTAGCGCGCATAGTCGGTGCGCTTGTCGGTTGCGACGCCTCTGGCGAGGCTCTCGACTTCGCCGCACGGCCCGACATAAGGCGAATGCATGACCGGATGCAGCGCCGCCATCAGTGGGTCGGGCTCGGGATCGATCGCGACGAGAAGCCCGGCGCATTCGGTGAACTGATGGCCGCCGCCATGCATGAAGCGGGTCGGCTTCTCGTTGACCGCCAGATAGCCGTCGGTGAACGCCTGGGTGATGTGGGCGCGGATCGCGGGCAGATCGGCCGTCACGCGCGTGCCGACCAGCAGGCCGACGAACAAGGGCTGCAACAGAAGGACGGGAAGCGTCAATTGGCTTATGTCGACTTGACGATTGACGCGAGCCGCCTGGCGAGGGGAGGTGGTCAGGCGGCCCGCGTGGTCGGCGACGGCCAGGGAGGAAAACCGCCGTGCGACCAACCGTGATGCCCGTATTCAGCTTTTCCGGAGCGTCTCTTCCAGCACATCCATCATGTGCGTGAGCCAGCTACGCGCCTCGTCTTCATCGCCGAAACGCCGGTTGGCGTAGTCGGCGATCATTCGCCATTCGAGAGCAGGCGAGGCGAGGATGGCGCGGCCTTGCTTCAACACGTCTTCATAGGCCGCTCGCGTCTCGGACGTGACGCCATCCACTGCAGCCTGCTCGTCGGTCTGGCCGGCCAGATCTGCATCGGCGAACTGGCCGGCCAGATAGCCGTACAAGGCGTCGGTGTTGTTTACGGGCAAGCGGCTCCTCCGGGAGGTGTCGGGAAGGAGGTGAGAACATAGCAGTTGCCGCCACCCGTTGCTCGCACCACCACCCGGAATGTGCACGTGTTGTTGACCACGGGCGCGGGAGGATTGGCGTTGTTCCAGGTCGCGACGCGGCCGATGATGGCCGGGGGCGCAGTCACATAATTGTATACCGTCGTCGCGCCGGCATTGGCGGTCGCGGCCCAGTTATTGATGGCGATCCGATTGCCTCCGACGCCCGCGATGATTGTCGCTTGCGCGGCCGCCGCCGGATACGGAGGGCCAGAACTCGGATATGAGCCGGCCGCGGTCAGGCCCTCGTTCTGCAGGCGCGTCGCCAATTGAATGTCGGTCCACCCGACATGGCGCGCGATGGTGTGCCCGCCGAGGTTTTCCTGCTGCTGCAGCCAGTTGGCGGGGAAGTTGTTGGGGATGCAGACCGCCTTTGCCGTCGCCGGCAGGCCAAGCAAGGTTGATACGATAGCGGCTGTTGTTAGAAGCGTGCGTGCACGTGACATAAGTCAGGCTCCGTTCATGCGATGGGTGGGGTGGTGCGAGCCCGCCGCGCGCGCTGGTGTGGAATCTGCGCGGGGGCCCGCGGCGAGGCCGCCCGGGGGAGGCGGCGCTCGCATTCGTGCGCGCGTCAGACCAGGCCCTGCGCCAGCGTCCAGTTGTTGCCGCTGTCGAGCGTGGCGGTCATGCCGTAGACATTGACTGGGAAGTCGACCTGCTCGGAGTTCACCATGGTCTGAGTGTCGACCACCTGGCCGGGCTCGAACGAACCGAAGCTGATCCAGTATTCCGGATGCACGCTGAACACGGCGGCGAAGTTCGGCTCGGCCGGCACGACGTGCGTGCCCTGGCCGGACATGCCGATGCCGAGCGTCGCGGCGCCCTTCGGAATGGTGCCGTCGCAGTCGATGGTGAGCGAGCCGGCGGTGCCGCCCGCGGTCGGAACGCCGAACTGAAACGCGCCGGCGTTGTCGGTGAAAGTGGTGAGATTGGCGGTCGTCAGGTCGGCCGGGATCACCTGCTGGGCCTTGAAGGTGATGCCGGGCTTGAGCGTGCCTTGCTCCGACCAGACGAACGAGTAGTCGATCGACCAGGTGAAATCGACGTCGACGCCGTTTGCCACGGGCTTGGCGAACCAGGCCAGCGTGTAGATGTAGGGCGTGTTCACGTCGATGCCCTGCTGATAGCAGAGGAAATCGTGCTGGCTTCCGCTGCGGTTCTTGAAGCGAAGCGTGTAGTTCTGGGCAGCCATGTTCCGTCTCCTTGAGAGGTTGAGGACCGCGCATTGGCGCGGTTGCCACGCTCGGCTGGTGTCGGAACGGAAGCGGGAAGCCGCCTGAGTTCGTGACCGGACCGAAAGCGTTCCCTTTTGCGGAGGCGGAGACGTCCGGCCGGTGCCCGCAGCTGCGGGGAGCTCGGTGGCCACAAACCGTAATAAACCTAGGGTTGTATATTGAGAATTTCTTCTATTTCTCGATGTAATATGGCTTGACGTTATCCACAGGGCGTGTTCTAAAAAGG
This sequence comes from Pseudomonadota bacterium, assembly GCA_023432845.1. Classification (GTDB taxonomy): domain Bacteria; phylum Pseudomonadota; class Alphaproteobacteria; order Rhizobiales; family Xanthobacteraceae; genus Pseudolabrys. The sequence goes on along the minus strand of JAEZEY010000510.1, from coordinate 6,948 downwards.
AACGCTTTTGAGATAGTAATATTCAATAGATAGACCGTATTTATCAAATCGATCATGGCGAGGCGTAGTATCAAATAACAGTAACAGGGTATAGGCGTGATAACCCGCATTGGATATGCACGCGTATCAACTGACGGGCAGTCGATAGACCTGCAAGTCGACGCTCTTGAACGATTCGGTTGCCGCTTAATATTTAGAGATGAGGCATATTCGGGTGCCAGCCGTACCAGGCCAGGTCTTGAGCGCTGCCTCTCCGAACTGAAGAGCGGTGACCATCTGGTTGTGTGGAAACTCGATCGGCTGGGGCGGTCGCTCCCGCACCTCATTGAGGTCGTCAATGAACTCGACCGCCGTCACATCGGCCTCGTGTCGCTATCCGAAGCGATCAACACCGGGTCGCCCGGCGGCGTGCTGGTGTTTCACATCATGGCGGCGCTGGCGCAATTCGAGCGCGCCCTGATTTCCGAACGCACGAAAGCCGGCATGCGGTCGGCGCGGCAGCGCGGACGTCATGTAGGTCGTCCGCGCAAAATCGACGATGGTCTGGTCATCGCGGCTGTTTCGGCGACGGACGGCATTGCCGGCGCGGCCACGCGTCTTGGCGTCAGCCGCGCCACCGTTTACCGCGCGCTCAAGCGCGCGCAGGGCGCGGCCGACGATCCGCAGCCGTGCCCCGGGGTTGCAGGACTCCGCGCCGGAGGCTACATGCCCGGTGAAATCGAGCACGGAATTAAGAGTTATGCGCGCGGAAACCCAGAATCTCATCGATGAGATCAAGCAGTCGGTAGGGCTGCTGAGGAGGCATCTTTGACGTCGATGCCGCGACACGACGTCTGGCCGAACTGAACAAGGCGGCCGAAGACCCCAATCTCTGGAACGACCCGATCAAGGCCCAGAAGGCCATGCGGGAGCGCGATGCGCTTGAAGACCAGCTCAAGGCGCTGGCCCGCATCGAACAGGACCTCGAGGACAACCTGACCTTCATCGAACTCGGCGAGGCCGAGGGCGATACCGCGACCGTGGCCGACGCCGAAGTGGCGCTCAAGGGCCTCAAGGGCGAGGTGGCGCGGCGCGAGCTGGAGGCTTTGCTGTCCGGTGAAGCCGACGCCAATGACTGCTATCTCGAAGTCCATGCCGGCGCCGGCGGCACCGAAAGCAACGACTGGGCCGGCATGCTGCTGCGCATGTATGTGCGCTGGGCCGAGAAGAGGGGCTACAAGGTCGACTGGCTCGAGGAGAGCGAAGGCGAGGGCGCCGGCATCAAGTCGGCGACCGTGCAGATCAAGGGCCACAATGCCTATGGCTGGCTCAAGAGCGAGAACGGCGTGCATCGTCTGGTGCGCATTTCGCCGTTCGACTCCAATGCGCGGCGTCACACCTCGTTCGCCAGCGTCGTCGTCTATCCGGTGGTCGACGACAACATCAAGATCGAGATCAACGAGAAGGACGTGCGCACCGACGTGATGCGCTCCGGCGGCGCCGGCGGCCAGCACGTCAACAAGACCGAGTCGGCAGTGCGCCTGACCCACGAGCCGTCCGGCATCGTGGTGAAGTGCCAGCAGGACCGCTCGCAGCACCGCAACCGTGCCATGGCCTGGGACATGTTGCGCGCCAAATTGTTCGAGCGCGAGGTGAAGAAGCGCGAGGCGGTGGCCGAAGCGGAGCAGGATGCCAAGACCGATATCGGCTGGGGCCACCAGATCCGCTCTTATGTGTTGCAGCCCTATCAGATGGTGAAGGACCTGCGCACCGGCGTCTCGACGTCAGATTCCTCGGGCGTGCTCGACGGCGACCTCGATCCCTTCATGCAGGCCGCTCTGGCGCAGAAGGCTTTCGGCGGCGGGCCGGTCAACGTCGAGGACGTGGAGTAAACTCACCGCGGACTCGACGATTCGCGGGTGGCGCCTGCCGCGCCGGCTGACGGACCGCGCCGTGAGAACGTCTATGAAAACGTTTCCCAAGGCCCGCATCGACGCCTTGACCGACGGCATCTTCGCTTTCGCGATGACGCTGCTGGTGCTCGAAATACGGCTGCCGCCGGATGCCGCGGTCAACGACGGCGCCGAACTGATGGCGCGGCTCCAGGCGCTCGTTCCCGAATACGTCGTTTACATCGTCAGCTTCTTCGTGCTCGCCGCGCAGTGGCGCATCGAGATCGGCTTGCGCCGCACCGAGGAGGTGTCGCAGGAAGCCGTGAGCTGGTCGATTCTCTATTTGTTTTTCATCACCTCGGTGCCGTTCTCGAGCGGCGTTGTCGGCCGCCACGGCGATCTGCCGCCGGCCGTCTGGCTTTACGCCGCCAATATGATCGCTGTTGCGGCGGTGTCGTTGCGGCTGCGCGCGCTGGAAGTCGTGCCCGAGCACCGCGCACAAGCGCGGGCCAGCATTATCGGCACCTCGGTATTCATCGCCTCAGCGCTGCTATCGGTGGCATTGTCCTTCATCGAGCCGCGGCACGCGATGTATGCCTATTTCCTGAACTTTATCATGGTGCCGTTGTCGCGCTGGCGGCGCGGCGCGCAGACCTAGCTGATCGCGGCGGGCTCTGCCGACAGTTCCTCCAGCAGCGGTCCCAGCCATTTCTCATAGGCCCGCCAGCGCCGGACCGACTGGCGGTAGATCGGCTGGCGCACCTGTGATGCGCTGGCGGTCCTTACCGGCCGCGCCGTCTTGTCAAACGCCATACAGCGGTCGTCCCAGGGCAGGCCACAATAATCGAGCAGGCGCCGGGTCTGGCCTTCGAGGTCAGCAACAACGTCTTCGTAACGAACGTCGAGCACGGCGTCTTGCGGCAGAATGTTGTGCCAGTGCGCCATGAGATGGCGGTATTGCGCGTAGAAGCGGCCGAGGTCACGCAAGTCGTAGGTGTAGTCCTGGCCGTTGACGAACAGATTGGAAAAGCACGACAGGCAGGTATCGATAGGGTCGCGCACGGTGTGAATGATTCTCGCATTCGGCAGGATCAAATGAATCATGCCAACGTAGAAGAAGTTCGCCGGCAGCTTGTCCGTAATGCGCGCCGCGTTTGGTGCAAGCCGTTGCAATGCGTTTGCATAACGCTTGCCGAGCGCATGCAGCGCCTCCCCATCGAGCCCGGCGACGTTGCGGGGATAGTCCGAACTCTGAGCCTGAGCGCGGGCGGGCACCTCGTGCAAAAGGTGGTCGAGTAGGAGAAGTTCGCCTGCGCCGTGCACCTGGGGATGGCTGGCGAGAATTTGTTCGATTAAGGTCGTGCCGGATCGCGGCATGCCTACAATGAAGATTGGCAGGGACGACGGGTCGCCTTGGCCGCTCTTCGCGGCCATGAGCGCTGGCGTGAAAACCTCTTCCGCAGCGCGGAATTGGCTGGCCATACGGGTGCCGTCATATTCGATCTGACTGCGCTTTAGTGCGTTGCCGTTTTGCCAATGCGCAAACGCGCGCTCATGCTCGGCGAGATCGGAATAAGCCTTGCCCAGCGCGAAGTGCGCACAGATGCGATCGGTGATCGAGGCGCTTTCGTCGCGGGCAAGCGCCGCCATCGCGTCGATCAGCGGATCGCCCGCCGACACTTTCCTCACATTGGCGTACTGATAGTAGAACTCGCCATTTGATGGATCGAGGGAGATTGCATCGCGGCAAGCGGTGAGCGCCTCGTCGAAGCGCCCCATCTCGCGCAGGGTCGTTGCAATAGCGGAGTGAGTGTTGGCGCGAGCTGGCTCGAGAGCGAGTGCTTGTTGGTAGGCCGCCAAGGCTTCGTTATGGCGATTGAGCCAGCCCAGCATGGCGCCTCGCGAGACAAAAGCTCTGGCCAAGCGGGGATCGATCGCGATCGCGGCGTCGTTGGCGGCAAGTGCCTCGTCAAACCGCTGCAGTTCTGCCAGCGCCCGGCCCTTGTCGAGATAGGCGGTCGCGAGTTTCGGATCGAGTGCGATGGCCTTGTCGAAATCGGCGAGCGCGTGCGTATAATAGCCAATGTCATTGAAAACAGCCCCGCGGTTGTTCCAAGCGTCGGGGACTTTGTCGTTTAAGGCGAGGGCGCGGGTGAACTGCTCGATGGCCTCTTTTAATTTGCCGCGCTGCTTCAGGATCAAACCATAATTATAATACGAAACGTCCGAGCTTTGGTTAAGCGCGATCGCGCGTGCGATGACAGGCTCGGCATCGGCAAAGCGGTGCAGGTTCAATAACGCGATCGTGAGCAAATTGAGCGCGCCAACGTGATCCGGATGGCCGGCGAGAAAGCGTCTGAATTGTCTCTCGGACTCTGCAAACCGGCCCTGCTGTAGGGCGACCAGGGCGTCACGGTAAAGCGTTTCAGCGGCACTCATCGGCTTTGGGAATCTCCTTGGGAGCGGGGCCGATGCTCATCGGCTCGTACAACTTAGTGGTATTATCGCACATGTTAGCCTTCTTATCGATGGTTAGCAGAACACGCGCGAGGTCGTGGCCAGCGCCCAATTCGTGATGACCAGCACAGCTGAGGCTACGCGATTACGTCTAGTCTGCTGCAACTAGTCAAGGCCATCGGCGTTGGAGAACCGTGGCCGTCAGATACAGGAGAGTGTCGTGTTCAACGTGACCCAGTACTTCAAAGTCACGCACGCCGTCATCACGGCCGCCGTCGTTGCCGGCATCTTCACCGCTGTAACGACCCCGGGTGACCGCTTGATCCTCAGCGCCGTGGCGACCCCGGTCGAGGCCTCGATGAAAGCGTGCGACGGCACGTGGCCTTACCTCAATTGCGCCGGTACGCAATCGGGCGAACAGGTCCGCGTTATCAAGATCTATTGAAATCTGTCATCCGGGGCGTGGCCGATAGGCCGCGAATCCGGAATCCAGACGCGCAACGATGCTTTGCGTAGCGAGCTGGATTCCGGGTTCGTCACTTTGCGACGGCCCGGAATGATTGACTAGATATTCGAGCCGAGCAGGCTTGAGCCGAGGCGCAGGCCTGCGCGCAGAAATTTCTGCGGATCAACCGGCTTGTCGTTGATGCGTGTTTCGTAGTGTAGGTGGGGGCCGGTGGAGCGGCCGGTCGAGCCGATGCGGCCGACCTGCTGGCCGATGGCGACATGCTGGCCGACCTTCACGTCGATCTTCGACATATGGCCGAACCGGGTGGACAGCCCATTGCCGTGGTCGATCTCGACCATGTTGCCATAGCCGCCTTGCCAGCTCGCCGTAACGACTTTGCCGCTCGCCGTCGCGCGAACCGGATCGCCGGTGTCGCCGCGCAGGTCGATGCCGCTATGGATCGCCGGGCCTCGCAGGAACGGGTCCATGCGTGAGCCGAAGGGAGAGCTCATGTCCATCGAGCCGACCACCGGCTTGCGCACCGGCACATTGGTGAGGGTCCGCATGTAGCGGTCGATCTGGGCATTGGCGACGTTGATGCGATAAAGCTGGCGCGCAAAGGCGCTGGTGTCACCCTTCGGCGCCTTCAGAGGAATGTAGGGACCGCCGGTCGCGCTTGGCGCCGCCGGCAAGACCTTCGGCACGCTGATGCCGAGGTCGGCGAGCACGCCGCCGATCTGCCGCGCCTTGGAGTCTGCCTTCTCCTCCATGTCGGTGAGGGTGGCGGTCTGCTTGCGGTCGATGCGGTCGAGCGACAGCGAGACGCGGGCAAGCATGCCGTCCATGCCGGCGGAGTTGGCGGCATCGGCAAGACGTGTATTGGCGCCCGCGCCTTCGCGCGACTGCAGACGGGCCTCGCGATCGGGCGGCGCGGTGAAGATCACGGTATCGCTGATCGGCGACGGCTTCACCGGCCTCGGCGCGTTGCGCAGTTCGGGCACGCGGGCCGGCTTGATCGAGCCGGTGGTGATGACCTCGCCGGCGATGGCCGCGGTGCGCTGCTCGAGCAATTGCTGGCGGCGGAGCAGGGCCTGGATTTTCTGATCGAACTGTTCCTGGTCGAGAAGCTGCCGGCTGGTGATGCGGTCGATCTGGCTGCGCAGTTCGGCAATGCGATCCTCGTAGGCGAACTGCATCGAGGCCTGGCGTCCGATCAGGCCGGTCAGGACGTCGTCGCGGAAGGCGAAATAGGTGCCGGTCGCGACCGACCACAAGCCCATCACGACCAGGGAGCCGACCACGATCCAGAACGCCACCGGGCCGATGCGCACCTGCCGGCCATGGTGCTGCAGCGTGTAATCGTGCGCATGCGCCTTGTTGGCGGCATGGGCGCGGTGCAGGTGTCTCGAGACGGATTCCGCCGAGGGGGTGCGGGTATTATGACCGGGGTGGCCGTACTGGGAATAGGCGACTTGGGACATGAACGCTCCACGCGAGGCCGCCGCCGCGCGGGCCGGGACCATGCCCCGATATCAGCCTGTCATGGTTAAGAATTCCGTAAAAAGCCTGAGTTACGGCGCGATTCCTGCCATGTCGTCATACGCTTATGGCGCGACCAAAGCGTGCGCCGCGGCCAGCACCTCCTCGGCATGGCCGGCAACCTTCACCGATGGCCAGACTCGGGCGATGCGGCCTTTCCCATCGATCAAGAAGGTGCTGCGAATGACGCCGAGAAATTTGCGTCCGTACAACGATTTCTCGCCCCAGGCCCGGTAGGCCGTCAGCATCGCCGTCGATTCATCGGAGCCGAGCGCCACGCCGAGCTTGTGCTTGGCCTTGAATTTGGCCTGCGCCGCGACCGGATCGGCGGAGACCCCGAGGATGTCGGTATTGGCCTCGGCGAAAGCGGTTCGAAGCCGCGAGAAGTCCATGGCCTCCTGGGTGCAGCCCGGTGTGTCGGCCCTGGGGTAGAAATAGAGGACCAGGTTGCGGCCCTTGAAGTCGGACAGCGCGACGACGGCGCCGTCGTCGCGGAGAACCTTGAAGGCGGGCGCCTTGTCGCCCGCGGAGAGCCCTTGGGGCCTGGCGGCGGCCTTGATCGCCGGCTTTTTCACAGCGGCTTTGACCGCTTTCTTCGTGATTGTTTTGCCGGGTTTTTTCGGGGGCATGTGC
>JAEZEY010000454.1 GCA_023432845.1 Pseudomonadota bacterium | reverse complement strand
CCGTAAGCCGTCCACCGACCCGTCCCCTGTCTACCAGGATCAGGCTTGGTCATCCTTGCCGCGCTGGTGCTCAAGGAAGGCGTCGATCCGGCCCGATGCGCCGACCTGCTGCCAATGGCCGTGGTTGCGAATGGACCAGAGCTGATACGCAGGCCGGCTGTCCCCCTTTGTGTAGCGGCTGTGCATGACCGCCTTGGCCTCTTCCTTCAGGAACTTCGACACTCTGGCCCTCAGGTTCGAACGACCACGAAGCGCCAACGGGACCACGGCCACGACCTCATCCAGCCGGACCAGGTCGAAGTCGAAGGGCCATCCGCCCTCCTCAAGAAGGTCCATCAGGTAGGACTCCGCATCGCCAAGCGACAGCCGGCGCATCGCTTCCTTGCCGACCGTCTCAGGTGCGACGCTGCGCGGGTTCAGCGCGACGCGCCTTTGCGCCAGCCAATGCTTGACGGCTGAAGCGCCGTCGCCGTTGAGGTAGACGAACAGGCGCTCATAGTAGGCGTCGTCCCGCTTTGTCGCAGGCGAGAACACGACGAGCCACCTCCGATCGCCGTGCTCGATCGGCAGGGCATCATCGTGATTGGTGAAGCAGATCAGGTTGAGGTGATTTGGGATCGTATAGATTTTGCATCCCTTGTCCTCGATCCTGAGCGTCGTGTCAGTTATGACCGGCTTGAGCCGGTTCGCGACCTCCCTTCGGCCAAGCGTCATCAGCTCCTCGATGATCGCGAGTTGAGCGCCCTCCATCCAGGCGGTCCACCTGCTTGTCACCTCGTCGTTGCTTGGCCTGACGACGTTGCGCCGGCCGACGATCCTTTCCATCAGTTGGCCGACCCAACTCTTGCCGGTCCCCTGCGCCCCTCGCACCAACAGGGCGAAGTGGACCTTGTCCGCCGGCCTCTGGACCAGCAGGGCCAGGTAGTCGAGGACGTGGTTGCGGTCGGCCGCGGCCGGAAACAGGTACGCCATGTGGTCGAGGAACGGCGCGACATCGCCCGCCTTGGGCTCGACTCCCGACTCCCGCCAGATGTTGTATCGGCCGCCGAACTCCCCATCGGGGAATTCCGCGGCGCAGGGCAGGTAGATCAGGGACTCGAACTTTCGGATCGGGATGTTTCCCTTCCAAACCGCGGAGAGCACGTCGCCTTCCGGTTTGAGATTGGCGAACATCGACTTCCACTGGTCGGCGGTGTACTTCTTGCAGTCATCGCGCCGAACGAACTGCGATGCGTCTGCTACCCACACCCATTCATCGGTGATGCGAGTACGCTTCGGTCGCTTCTGCACGCCCTCGGCGGCAAGATCGTCGTCGAAGTCCTCGACCGCCGGCACGCGCAAGACCTCCTCGACCCATGCGCCGTGGCCTGCATCGCTGAGCGCCTTTAGGAGCGATCCCAGCTTCACGCCGTTCGGCTTGTCCTTGAGCGACCTCCAGCGCGCGCGGATTTGATGCTCATCATCTGCGTAGTCCGTGTCCGACGTTGACCAGGCCACGAACTCGTCGCAGCCGAGTCCCGCCGTGCCATGATGGCAGGCCATCATGATCCGCAGCCAATCATCATGGCGATGATTGAAGTCCATGATGTCGAGGCGCGAGAGCAGCATTTCCAACTGTTCCGGTGTGATTGCGCCCGACTCGCCGCCCGGCTGTTCTCCGGACGGCCTCATGATCGCGTCCAGGAGCGCCGTGGTGATATTCGGCGTCTCCAAGAGCGTCAGGGCTAGCGGATCGTCGTCGAAGCGGTACGGTTCTCCGGTGTCCGGATGGATCGAGCCGGCAGCCACGACCTGACGGCCGAGCGACTTGAACTCGATCCCCCTGTATTCGCTAAGCGCGTTGACCACTGAAATTTCGGCCGGCTTGCGGAAATAATAGTGCCAGCCGCCGCCGCCCGTTCTGACGAACGGCGCATCGGGCAGGGCGAAGTCGGTCCTGAGCCGCGCAAGTGGATCGTCGCCCTCATCGAAGTTGCGGGGATCGACATCGACGACCAGGTCTGTCGCGCGCAGCCGCACGCCGACGTTCTTGCCCGCCTGCATTCGCGCCTTGGCCTTGGCGAGGTCCAACGGCTTCGCCTTGGTCCATGCGCGTACTGTCGGCACCTTCCCGTCGAGGGGGATGAGGTGGTGGCCCGCCGCGGCGTGCGCATCGAGCGCGTTCACATCCGGCAACGACGGCTTGTCGGGGCACAGCGCCGGGGCATCGTCGCGAACGTCGAAGCTCCGAACTGCATGGCTGAGAACATCCACCGGCGCGCGGTCCTCCACGGCGCGCCCGATCTCATTGATGACATCGCTCATCGCACGGCCTCCCCGCGCACAAACGCGTCGAGGTCCGCCACGTTGTGGCGCACCGCTTTGCCGTGGACGACGTGGTAGCGCGGGCCTTCCCCCTGCGCGCGCCAGGTCCTGAGCGTTCCGGGAGTCGAGCTGAGATACGCGGCCGCAGCCTCGGTATCGAGCCAGGGGCTTCGGTTGTGGGTGTCGAGCACGCGCCGCAGCGCGTCCTCGATTTCAACGATCACATTGGGGTCCAACATGGACACGCCTCCTCGTTCGCCGGCTTAGCCAGCCGGCGGGGTTCAGATCAGGGTTCCTGTCTGAGGAGGATCGAGGCCTTAAGTCCCGATCACGCGCCGGCCAAAAGGGCTCCTCGCAGCGCGCGTCGTCTAATGATCACCGATCGGGCTCGGGTGGCATCATCATTTGCGGTCGCCGGCATCGAAGGGACTTGACAGCGGCCGATCTCCTTCCGCAGCCCGCGCGGCAATCCTCGCCCGCAGCCATTTCGGCGTGCGCCGCCGGCCGCCGCGCATATAGGCGTCGAGGTCGTCGAGGTGGTAGCGGACGAACTGGTCGTTGACCAAGTAGAAGCGCGGGCCTTCGCCCTTCGATCGCCAGCCTCGCAGCGTTCCCGGCTCGCGCCTGAGATACGAGGCCGCGGCCTCGGTGTCGAACCAAGGCGTATAGCGATGCGTATCGAGGAGCCACCGGACCAGGGCTTCCACGTCCTCGATGGTGACGCGGCCCCGCTTCTTCGCCGGCCTTTCCCTTTGCACCGGCACCGGCGAGTGGGCCTTGTCGCGGCGGACCCACTTATGCGGCATCGCACGCCTCCACCAGCTTCAGCGGCCGGGCCGGCAACTTGCGTGACGCCAGTATCTTGTTCTCCAGCGCCTGCGCGTGCGGCCTCAGATGTTCAACGAGGTGCTCCGCGTGGACGTATCCGCCCGACGCGCCGGGAAGCCGCTGGCCGAGGAGCAGGGCGCTCTCGGCGTAGGGCACGCCGGCCGCGATGAACATCGTGCGGGCGTGGTGCCGATATTCGTGCGGGCTCGGCAGCCCCCGCCGCTGCTCCTTCGGCTCGGTGGTGCAGCCGTTGCCGCTCAGGGGCGAAGGCCAGAGCCACGGGTTGTTCAAGGGGGCATCGTGCGCGAGGCGGGCGGCGATCATCTCCTTAAGCCACCGCCCCATCGGAAACAGCATCCGGCCGCCGGTCTTCATGTGGGTGAAGATCAGCACGCCCTTCTCCAAATCCACATCTTTGCGGCGAACTCCAAGGATGGACGACCGCCTCGCGCCGGTGAGCAGCATGGCGCGATGCAGGTCGCGCCGGACCGGCGACAGCGCCTCCGTCTTTTCCCACCACGCGGCGAGGTCGAGTTCGTCCACCTCCCGGCGTCTCGGCATGGGAAGCCGGATCGCAGCGACGGGGTTTGTGCCGAGCGTCTCGTCGATGCGCATGGCCGTGTTGATGACGGCCCGCAAGGTTCGCATCACGCAGGTTGCGGTTGTCTGTCCGCATTTTCGCGAAGGTTCTGGTAGATTTCCCGCACCTCCTTGCGGCTCAGATCGGCCACGGCACGATTGCGATAGCGGGCGAGGTAGTGGTCGACGTTGTATCGATAGCTCTCGACCGTCGCCTTGCGTAGCGGCTTCTCGTTGAGGTGATCCGCAAGCGCCTGCGAGACCGTGATGCCGGTTTCCTTCGGACCGGCGGTCGGATCGACGCCGCTCTGTATCTCCGACATGATCGCCTTGGCCCGGTTGCGTGCCTCGCGCAGTCCGATGCGATCCACGCGATCGATCTTCACCCGCACCGTGCGAACGTGACGGCCGTTGCGCCTGACGTCGCCTTGCACGGCGTAGGTCTTCGTGGTGGCATGGCACACGACCATCAAGCCTTTGACTTGCTCGTCGCGCCAGATGCCTGAGCCGAATTCGAGGTCCCGAATGCGGGACTCTGTGAGATTGATGACAGCCATGTATTTCGTTTCCGAGCACCGTGTTAAGTACCGTGCGGAGACCGCTTTCGATCAGCGCACGTTGATCATGGTGTCGTGTAAGTGGCTGTTCGCGAACCCTTATTGACTCAGGCTAGCGCAGGTTAAGGTATATATTCGCAATTCCTAAACCGAAGGTCACAGGTTCGACTCCTGTCGGGACCGCCATGAAATTGAACAGGAATCTTCGATCCGTAGCGCGAGCAATCGACGCGGATTTGGCGCCGAACGCGCATGCAGCTGAATCTGGATCGCGATGCATCTCGCGGCAGCGGCTCTATGCCGGGAATGGGATTTTCGTCGTGCGTCGCGATGCTGCTCCCGGCTAGTCTCGCAAAGTTCAATCGTACTTGAAGCGCTCTGATACGATCCGGGCTCGCGGCACGCCACGGGCCACCAACGCGCGCTCGACGCTATTCATCATAGGCGGCGGACCGCAGACAAGGAACAACCACTCGTCATCCCGAATTGCCGCGAGGCATTTGTCGAGGACGCTTGGCGTCAATTCGCCGGTTAGTCCTGGCCATCCATCGGGCGCCTCTGACACGACATAGGTAACCTCGAAATCGAGATCTTTCTTCAGCGCCTCGATCTCCTCGCGGTAGAGAACTTGCGCCTCGATACGATTTCCGTAAATCAGCCGCAGCGGATGTGGGTAGCGCTCGGCCTTGAGCTGACGCAGCATTCCCATGATCGGCGCAAAGCCGACTCCCCCGGCGATAAACACGAGTCCCTTGGCCGTTCGACCTGCGGGGGTGAAGTTTCCGTGCGGGCCGTCGAGATAAGCGCGTGTTCCGACGGCGACGCTGCCGATGTGATTGGTGAAGTCGCCGCTTTCCTTGATCGTGAACGCGATCTGAGGCCGCTTGACCGGTGCCGAGCTGATTGAAAACGGATGCTCGGTGAGACTGAAGGGAGAGTGACCGAGGTTGAGCCAGACGAACTGGCCCGGAGCGAAACGCATAGCCGCTCCGCGTTCGGGCTCAACCGAAATCTCCCACATGCGGTCGGCTACCTTGCGGTTTGTCACCACCCGATAAGGCTTGCGCAGTTGCAGGAGGGGCTTGAGAACGTAAACGTGAAGCATTGCCAGGACGGCGAGCAATGTGGCCGCTATCCAGAACGCGGCGAGCCAGCGATTGGCGCTGTAGGTCCCGACGCGCAAAGTGTGATGCATGCCAAGCAGCGCAATCGAGATCGCCATCAAGCCATGGCTCAGGCGCCATAGCTCGTAACGGACCGGCAGCCGGTCGCGGAACACGGCGAGCGGCACCAGCAGGATCATTAGCCACCAGGCAATGACGCCGCTCCGCAGGGTCGGCGACGAAAACATCCGGTTCAGCGAGACGAGGGCATCGGCCGGGTTGGGACTCATCCGGGGAGCGGCATATAGCAGTGGATGAGCGACGATGAAGGCAAGGACCATCCAGGACGCCACCTGATGGAAGCGCATGATGCGATCGATGCCGACGCGGCCGGAAAGCCATTCAAAGCGGCCCGACAGCACGAACTGCAGCAACATCATCACATATCCGACCATGACGAGACCGGACGACAGCTCGCGAAAGATGTTGCGAGCGGGATGCCCCTGACCGGCGGCCAGAAACAGTGGCAGCAGGCAAAGTAGGCCGTAACCCGCGAACAGCACCATCGGCGGCAAGCCTATCGGGAGACGCGGATCTCCCAAGCCGACACGCTCTTGGCCACCTGACGGGTGTACTTGCATGCGCTCATCTACTTTCTTTCAGGCCTGCGAAAATACAATGTCTGACGTTAGAATTCAGCACATATGTGCGTGGCGTTTTTTAACGCCTGCGGGTGCGGCGCGATCCACATGCAACGCCACGATAACATCGGCACATTGAAATTGACGAGTCCGTCCGACAGGTCGCGTTTCAGTGATCGTTCTTTAGCCTGAGTCTGCGACAACTCGACGCGCTGATGCACGCTGCCGCTTGGTGGGCAGTTCGGCGAACGCTGGCCACTGTTGATCTTCGTCAATGCCAATAAGAATAACGTGTCGTTGGTAAAGTAGATCAGGTTTCGAAATTGCGCAGGGGAGAAATGAGCTTCGAGGACACGTTGCTGGTGCTGACAAGCTATCCGGACCCGACGCAGCGCGAAAACATTGACCGAGCTATTGCGCTCGGCGCTGCACTCGGAACACGCATGTCGGCAATCTCCTTCGAGATCGAGGTCAAGGTGCCCGGCGGCAGCAATTTTCTCGCCGACAGGTTGTTGGGCCTTCCAGACCTTATCGCCGGCGAGAAGCGGAAGGCTGCGGTCAATTCACGCGATCTGCTCGACGCATTCGAAGCGGCGGCAAGACAGCGCGGTATCTTTGGCGAACGAATCGTCGAACATTGCTTGACCGCGGTGGTTCCCGATTATCTGGTCGATCATGCCCGGCTGCGAGACCTCACCATTATTCCTGTTCGTGACGGCGACACCATCGAACATTGGTATGCCGAATCCGTCGTGTTCGGATCGGGCCGGCCATGCATGATTCTTCCCGATGCTGTCCGCTATGCGAGGCCGCCAGCTCTCAAAGCTGTAGCGGTCGCATGGGATTTTAGCCGGCCCGCGGCGCGCGCGGTCGCGGATGCGCTTCCGATCCTGCAGCAGGCAGAAACCGTGCGTGCCGTTACCGTGTCGCACGAGAAATCAATCGACACGACACGGTCCAGTGAGCAGCTTGCCGCCCACTTGCTAATGCACGGCGTGAAGGTTGAACTGGATGTGGTCGACGCGCAGGGCCGGCCGATCGGCGATGTCCTTGAAGAATACTCCAGTGCGCGGAACATCGATCTTCTCATCATGGGCGCTTACGGACACTCTCGAATTCGTGACTTCGTCCTGGGAGGCGCAACCAAGAGCATGCTAAAGAAGCCGCCGGTGCCGTTGCTTCTGTCCCATTAGCGCAGGCGGTTCATCGCTCAACGTTCCTTGCGCTGACGTCGGCCTGCGGGGGGTGGCCGCGCCTGTTCTGCTATCCGCTCGCGAGATGGCTGTTTGGCAACTAGTGCCTTTGCGAAGGCTTGCCGCTTCGTTGCACTATCGGGCGGCTCATCGGCGGAGTCGCACTGACCGCCGTGAGCCGAATCTGCTAGATGGTTTGTCCGCGGACGCCTGCCAATAAAACTTCTGCGGCTTTGGCGGGTTTTCGTGAACTGACGGTCACAGGCCCGACTCCTGTCGAGGCCATCATGCTCTCGCAATGAGCGGAAAGCCTGCGATGCCAGCCTTGCCCCCAGCCGAGATCGGCGCGCCGTTCTCGGAGATCGATACCCCGGCGCTGGTCATCGATCTCGATGCCATGGAGCGCAACATGGCATTGATGGCCGAGCGGGTGAGGGCGCTCGGCGTGCGCATCCGCCCGCACGCCAAGACGCACAAGTCGGCGATCATCGCGGCAAAGCAGGTGGCGCTCGGTGCGGTCGGCGTCTGCTGCCAGAAGGTCGGCGAGGCCGAGGCGCTCGCTGCCGGTGGCGTGCGGGACATTCTCATCAGCAACGAGGTGGTCGGCCCACGCAAGCTCAGGCGGCTGGCGGCGCTAGCGCGGCAGGTTCGCGTCGGCGTCTGCGTCGACGAATTCGCGCAGATCGCGCTACTCGCCGCCGCCGCGCGTCAGGCTGGATCACGCATCGAGGTGCTGGTGGAGGTCGATGTCGGCGGCCGCCGCTGCGGCGTCGCGCCGGGGCCGGAAGCGGCGCGGTTTGCGACCGAGATCGCGCGGCACGATCATCTGCGCTTCGGCGGCTTGCAGGCCTATCACGGCACCGCCCAGCATCTGCGCATGCCGGCCGAGCGCAAGGCGGCGATCGAGGCCGCGCAACAGGCTGTGCTCGATACGCTGGCGCCGATCAAGGCGGCGGGCTTCGCCTGCGACACGATCGGCGGCGCCGGCACCGGCACGTTCCTCGTCGAAGGCGCTTCCGGCGTCTGGAACGAGTTGCAGGCCGGCTCCTACATTTTCATGGACGCGGACTACGCGAAGAATGTCCCGGATGAGGGCGGCAACGCGCCGCGCTTTGAACACGCGCTTTTTGTGCTGGCGACGGCCATGAGCCGGACGACGGACGCGCAAGTCGTGGTCGATGCCGGCCACAAGGCGCTGTCCAACGACAGCGGCTTTCCGGCGGTGTGGCAGCGGCCGGGACTTGCTTATCACCGGCCTTCCGATGAGCACGGCGTGGTGACGGTTGCAGACGGCGCACAGAAGCCGGCCTGGGGCGAGAAGCTGCTGCTGGTGCCCGGGCACTGCGATCCGACGGTCAATCTCTACGACTGGTATGTCGGTGTACGCGATTTCGGCACGCCGCGGGCGCGCGTCGAGACCGTGTGGCCGGTCGATGCCCGTGGTGCGGTCGGCTGACGCAACTGTGACGGTGCGGGACTTGCCCGCTCGCATGAATGGCGGTGTGATGACGGCCATGCGCGTTCCGTGGTCATCAGGTGTCGCGGCCATCGCACTGCTGGCATGGAGCGCCGGCAGTCTGTCTGCTGACGAGCCGGACGTTGTCGAGCGCGGCCGCGCCATCTTTCACGCCACCTGGCGGGCGGCCGGTGCGAAGGAATTCGTCGGTCTCGGTCCCGTATTCAACACCGATTCCTGCGCTGCGTGTCACGTCAACAATGGCCGCGGCGCGCCGGCGCGGGCCGATGACAGTGCCAACACCTCATTGGTGGTGAAGTTCGCGGCGCGGGACAACGGTGCCGGGGCGGACACGATCAGGCGCTATGGCAACCGCCTCAACTATCGCGCCGTGAACGGCGTGCCGGCCGAAGGCGAACTGACGGTCGCGTTCGAGCGGATCGAAGGCCGCTTCGCCGATGGCGAGCGTTACACGCTGCAGAAGCCGGTCTACGGCTTCGACAAGATGAGCAACGGTCCGATCGAAAAGGACACGCTCGTCGCGGTGCGCATAGCGCCGCCCATCGCGGGGCTTGGCTTGCTCCAACGCGTGCCGGAGGATTGGATCAGGGCCCGTGCCGACGCCAATGCGGCGAGCGGCGGCCCGGTGAAAGGCCGGCCGAATGCGGTGTGGGATTCGATCAACTTCCGCATGACGCTCGGCCGCTTCGGCTGGAAGGCGGATACACCCACACTCACGCGCATCATCGCCGCCGCCTTCATCACCGACATGGGGTTGACGTCGCGGCTATTCCCGCAGGAGAACTGCGGCGAGCTACAGCTCGCATGCAAAGCGGCTGCAACGCCTTCTCGGATCGAGGTGGATGACGCGACACTCGACGCCGTCACGCAGTATGTCGCGTCGCTGCCGCCGCCGCCTCCCGCTCCCGATGCCGAGGTGGAAAGCGGCCGCGCGCTGTTTGCCGGCACCGGCTGTACATCGTGTCATGTGCCGAACGTGCCCGTCGCCATGCCGGATGGCACGACGCGGGAGATCGCGCCTTACACCGATCTGCTGCTGCACGACATGGGCGAGGGCCTTGCCGACGGCATGCCGGAAGCGGCGGCGACGGGCAGCGAATGGCGCACCGCGCCGCTCTGGGGCCTCGGCCAGGCGGGGCGCACGCCGGGTCGCGCCGGTTATCTGCATGACGGCCGCGCCCGCAGCGTCGCCGAGGCGATCCTCTGGCATGGCGGCGAGGCGATGCAGGCACGCGAGGCTTTCAAGCGCCTCGATGCATCATCGCGCGAGGCGTTGCTGAGGTTTCTCGACGGGCTTTAGGAGCTGCCGAAGTCCCGAAGCATGGCCGCCTCCATGGTTCGAGACGCGTGCCTTTCTCGGCGCGCTCCTCACCATGAGGCGGAAAGAGGCCCGACTTCAGGATCTGGCCGCGACAAGCCCGGCATGAATGCGGTCCGGCTTGAGTGGCAGGCGATAAAATCGCACGCCGGTGGCATCGCGGATGGCGTTGGCGAGCGCCGCCGCGACCGGATTGTACGGGCTTTCGCTCATCGACTTGGCGCCGAAGGGACCGAGCTCGTCGGACGTCTTCGCGAACAGCACTTCGGTGTGCGGAATATCGGCGAAGGCCGGAATGCGGTAGTGCCGGAATGACGGATTGGTGACGCGGCCGTCATCGTCGATCACGACTTCCTCGAACAAGGCCGCGCCGAGCGCCTGCGCCACGCCGCCTTCGACCTGGGCGCGGCACTGCATCGGATTGATGACCGTGCCGGCGTCGGCAGCCTGCACGCTCTTCAATATCTTTACCTCGCCGCTGACGGTGTTCACGGCGACGCGGAAGCCATGTACGTTGAAGGCGATCGAACGCGGAATGCCGTTGGTGGTGCCATGGGCCTTGAGGTCGGCGCCTTGTGCCTGGGCGGCCTTAAAGAGATCGGTGAGCGCGATGGCCTTGCCGCCGCAATCGATGGCGCCATCGATGAGTTTGCAGAGTTTCGGCTCGACCCCCGCCTGCTTCGCGGCGAAGGCCAGCAAGACATCGCGTAGCGCCTCAGCGGCGAATTGCGTGGCGCGGCCGGCGATGACCGTGCCGGTCGAACCATAGGCGCCGGTGTCGTGCCCGCCATGGTCGGTGTCCGACTGCTGGAAATGGATTGCTGTCGGCCTGGCATTCAGCACGCTGGCCGCGATCTGCCGGTGCACGGTCGTGGTGCCGTTGCCGAATTCGGCGGTGCCGATGGTCATGCGGAACGTGCCGTCGGCTTCGAGCCAGACAAACGTGTCGGAGTAGTGCCCGCCCGGCGGCACGGTGTCGATCATGGTCAGCGCGTAGCCTTCGCCCACCGCCCAGCCGGGCGGCGGCTCATCGCCATCGCCGCGCATCATCGCCGCCTGCGCTAGATCAAGACACTGATCGAGGCCATAGCTGCCGTAGATGACGTCGTCGGGCGATCGCTCGAGGCCGATCATCGGATCGCCCTTGTGCACCACATTGCGGCGGCGGAATTCGATGGCGTCCGTGCCGATCATGCGCGCGATTTCGTCGATGGCCGATTCCACCGCAAAACTGGTCTGCGGTAATCCATAGCCGCGAAACGCGCCGGCCGGCACGGTGTTGGTATAGGCGGCGTAGCCGTCCACCTTCTTGTTGGCGCAGCGATAAACGCTGATCGATTCCGAGCAGGCATGGCCGAGCACGGGCATGCCGTGATTGCCATAGGCGCCGGTGTTGGACACGACATGCATTTGCATGGCAGTCAGCATGCCGTCGCGTTTGGCGCCGATCTTGACGCGAACCTTCATCGGATGCCGCGTCGTCGCGCCTGTGAACTGCTCCTCGCGAGTGAATTCGAGCTTCACCGGCTTGCCTGTCTTCAGGGCCGCCAGCGCGGCGATGTCCTCGGTCAGCATTTCCTGCTTGGCGCCGAAGCCGCCGCCGACGCGCTCGCACAGCACGCGCACCTTGTCGCGCGGCAGATCGAATACGCGGGCCAGCTCGATGCGGGTGAGGAACGGTACCTGCGTCGACGACCGTACATTGAGCCGGCCGCCATCGTCGATCCAGGCGATGGCGCAGAGCGTTTCCAGATGCGCATGCTGCACGCGCGGCACGAAATAAGTACCTTCGTGGATGACGTCGGCCTCGGCGAAGCCGCGCTCGACATCGCCATGCGCGCCATGCAATTCGGCGACGAGGTTGCGCTTCGGCGCGGCGATGCGCGATTCCGGACCCTTGTCGTGCAGGATCGGCGCGCCGGGTCGCATCGCATCCTCGCGATCGAATACCGGCGGAAGCACCTCGTAGTCGACGACGAGCTTGCGGCAGGCTTCCTCGGCGGCGGCTTCGCTGGTGGCGACGACAGCGGCGACGCGCTGGCCGATGAAGCGCACGACATCGTCGAGCACGCGGGTATCGTCGGGATCGATTTCGCGGGTCTCATGTCGCGCGCTGGAATAGAGCGTCGCCGGCGCGTCCTCATGCGTCAGCACGGCGACGATGCCGGGCACGGCGAGCGCGGCGCGTTTGTCGAAGCCCTTGATGCGCGCATGGGCGTGCGGCGAGCGAACGAGCTTGATGTGATGCAGGCCGTCGATGGCGACATCGAGCGTGAAGCGCGCCTTTCCGGTGACGACATCGGGCCCCGCCGGCGCTGGAACATTATGACCAACGCCGCGGCCGGGTACGGCCTCGGCCGCATCGCACCGCCCGGCAATGGCGTCCTCGATGGCGCGATAACCGGTGCAGCGGCACAGGTTGCCCTTGAGCGCGCGGCCGAGATCGGCCTTCTGTGCCTGATTGAGCGCCGCGGCGGTCATAATCATGCCGGCGGTGCAGAAGCCGCATTGGAAACCCTGCGCATCGAGGAACGCCTGCTGCATCGGATGCAGGTCGTTGCCATTGGCAAGGCCTTCGATGGTCGTCACCTCATGGCCGTCGGCGCGGAACGCCGGCACCAGGCAGGAGTGCACCGGCTCGCCGTCGAGATAGACCGTGCAGGCGCCGCAATCGCCGGCGTCGCAGCCTTTCTTGACACCGAAATGGCCAAGCTGGCGCAGGAAGGTACGCAGGCATTGGCCCGGCGCGGGCTGGTCATCGAACGGTTTGCCGTTGACGATGACGCTCATGTCGCGCCTCCGCTCAGTTCGGCGAGCACTTCGCGCGCGAAATGCAAGGTCATGTCGCGCCGCCAGGCAGGCAGGCCGTGTATGTCGTCGAACCAGTTGCCGGCGATTTCGGTTTCGATGCGTGCGGTGAGTTCATCGGCACCGGGCAGGGTGTCGAAGCGGAACTGATACGGTTTGGGCGTTGAGGCAGTGACGGTGAGCGCGAATGCACCGTTGGCCTCGCGCGTGCCGATGATGAGTGCGCCCGAGCGGCCAAAACTGGTCAGCGAGATCTGCCGGAAGGCAGCGCGGCGCATCAGTGCGGCAACAGGAAGGTGGATGGCCCGCACGATCTCGCCCGGCCTCAGGGCGTTCTTGTTGCTGCCGATGACGAAATCGGCAACGCGCATGCGCCGCTCGGAGCCGTCCGCGGTCCACAGCATCATTTCGCCATCCAGCGCGGCGCAGAGCG
>JAEZEY010000452.1 GCA_023432845.1 Pseudomonadota bacterium | reverse complement strand
GCGCCGGGCTGGGCAGCGGCACGTCGACCTTCACCTCCGGCTTCGGCGGCGTCACTGGGGCCAGCAGCGCCGGACTTGGCGGCGGGAACGTGTCCGGCGAGTAGGCGTAGCTGTTGTAGCGGTTGTTGCGGATGGGCTGACTGGCGTCGCGAATGATGCGGTCACCCTCGCGCCGGTTCTCGTAGGCGACGCCGCGGCCCGAGAACGACACCGCGTAAGACGGCGTCTGTTCGATGGCCGCATCGGCGGCGGCCACGGTGCGGTCGAAGTCGCGCCGGTCGGGAGCGAGGCCGCGATCGAGGAAGGCCGAGGCGAAGTTCGGATTGAATTTGATCGCCTGGTTCATGTCGCGGCTGGAGCGGTCGAAATCGCGGGTGTCGTAATAGGCGAAGCCGCGGTTGTAGAGGGCCAGCGCGTAGTGGGGGTCTATCGCCAACGCAGCGCTGTAATCGGCGATGGCGCGGTCCATGTCACGCTTGTTGCGATAGGCGAAGCCGCGATTGTTCAGCGCGCGGGCGTTCTTCGGCTCGAGCTTGATCGCCTGCGCGAAGTTCGCGACCGCCTCGTCGAAACTGCCCTTCGAGTCATAGGCGAGGCCACGGCCGTTATAGGCGTCGGCGTAGCTGGCGTTGAGTTTGATCGCGACGTCGTAGTCGGCAATCGCCCGGTCGAAGTCGCGCTTCTCGGCATAGGTGCTGGCACGGTTGTAATAAGCGAGCGCGTAGTTGGCGTCGCGCTTGATGGCTTCGCCGAAGTCGCCGATGGCGCGGTCATTGTCGCCCTTGTGCCGCAGGGCGAAGCCGCGGTTGTTGTAGGCGACCGCGTTGTCGGCATCGAGCTTGAGCGCGGCGTCGAAGTCGGCGATGGCGGCGTCGAATTCGCCGCGCAGGCCGCGCGTGGTGCCGCGATCGGTGAAAGCAGCGGACGACTTGCTGTCGAGTTTAACCGCCTGGTCGAAATCGGCGAATGCGCGCTCGATATCGCCCTTCATGCGGAAGGCGCGGCCGCGGCTCTGATAGGCCAGCGCATTCTTTGGCTCGATGCGGATCGCCTGGCTGAAGTCGTTGACGGCGCGGTCGAAGTCACGCTTGTCGCGGAAGGCGACGGCGCGGCGGTAATAGACATCGGCGGAATTGCCGTCGTAGCGCAGCGACTCGGTGAAGTCGGCGATGGCGCGGTCCAGATCGCCACGGCTGTAGACCGCGGCGCCGCGTTGGGCATAGGCGAGCGCGAATTTTCCGTCGAGCTTGATCGCTTCGTCGAAGTCGGCGACGGCACGATCGATATCGTTCTTGAGCCGGTAGGCGATGCCGCGGTTGTAGAAGGCGAGCGCGTTGGTCCGGTCGTACTTGATCGCCTCGGTCAGATCGATGATGGCGCGGTCGGCGTCGCCCATGGCGCCGTAGGACAGGCCGCGGTCGTAATAGGCCAGCGCGTAGTCCGGCTTGAGCTTGAGCGCGGCATCGAAATCGGCAATGGCGCGGGTGAAATCACGTTTGAATTCGTAGGCATTGCCGCGGTTGTAGTAAGCGACCGCATAGGCCGGGTTCAGCTTCAGCGCCTGCTCGAAGCTGGCGATGGCTTGATCGACCTGCTTCTTGTCGCGCAAGGCGAGGCCGCGATTGTAGAAGGCGAAGCTGTTTGACGGGTCGTGCTTCATCGCCTGCTCGAAATCGGCGAGCGCGCGGGCGCCCGCGCCGCGCGCGCCGTGCGCCACGCCACGGTCGTTGTAGGCCTGCGCATAGCTCGGATTGACCTTGAGCGCGTGGGTCAAGTCGGCGACGGCGCGGTCGAAGTCGCGGACATTGGCGAAGGCATTGCCGCGGTTGTTGAGCGCGGCAGCGTCCGTTGGCGACAGCTTCAGCGCGCTCGAATAGTCGGCGGCGGCGCCGACATAGTCGCCCTTGTCGTACTTGGCGTTGCCGCGATTATAGAAAGCGGCGGCGTAGTTGGCGTTGAGCTTCACCGCCTGGTCGTAGTCTGCGATGGCCTTGTCGAGCTGGCCGGTGGCGGCGTGGATAATGGCGCGGTTGTTGTAGAGCGGTGCGTATTTCGGATCGAGCGCGATGGCCTGGTCGAAATCGGCGATCGCGCGGCCGGTCTCGCCCTTGATGCCGTAGACGATGCCGCGGTCGTTGAAGGCTAGTGCCTGACCGGAACTCAGCCGGATGGCCTGCGTCAGGTCGACAAGGGCCTTGTCGAAATCGCCCTTGCTGGCCAGCGCATAGCCGCGCGCCGAATAGGCGGCGGCGAGCCGGCCGTCGATGGTGAGCGCCCGGTTGTAGTGGTGGATGGCGCGGTCGAACTCGTGCTTTTCCTGGAACGCGGTGCCGAGATTATAGAAAGCCTGCGCGTTATTCGGATCGAGCTTCACCGCATGCTCGAAATCGGCGATGGCGCGGTCGAACGACTCGCGATCGTAGTGCGCGACGCCGCGGTCGAAATAAGCCAGCGCATCCTTCGGATTGAGCTTGAGCGCGGCGTCGTAATTGGCGATCGCCTTGTCGATGTCGCGCTTCTGGTACCAGGCGTTGCCGCGGTTGTAGTAGGCGGCCGAGAAATTCGGGTTGACCTTGAGGGCGCGGTCGAAATCGGCGATGGCGCGGTCGTAGTCCTTGCGCGCCGCGAAGGCGATGCCGCGGTCGTTATAGGCGAGCGCGAAGATCGGGCTCGCCTGCAGCCGCCTCTCGGTGTCCTCGAGATCGCGGTCATAGCCGCGCTGGCCCCGGATGTCGGTGCCGCGCGGGCTCGATGCGATGGAGTAGGCGGGGTTTAGCCGGGTGGCCGCCTCGAAATC
This sequence comes from Pseudomonadota bacterium, assembly GCA_023432845.1. Classification (GTDB taxonomy): domain Bacteria; phylum Pseudomonadota; class Alphaproteobacteria; order Rhizobiales; family Xanthobacteraceae; genus Pseudolabrys. Next base: position 3,706 of record JAEZEY010000452.1, on the reverse strand, counting down.
GGCGATGGCGCTCTCGTAGTCGCGCTTCTCGTAATGCACGATGCCGCGGTCGTGCAGTGCAAAGGCATCCTTGGCGTCGATCTTGAGCGCGCGCTCGAAATCGGCGAAGGCCCGGCCGGTATCGCCCCTGTCGGCGAAGGCGTTGGCGCGGTTGTAATAGGCCGCGGCATAATTGTCGTTGAGCTTGATCGCCTCGGCAAAATCCGCAATGGCGCGGTCGGTGTCACCTTTGTTGCGCCAGGCGACGCCACGGTTGTTGTAGGCGACTGCGTTCTTGGGGTCGAGCTTGAGCGCCGTGTCGAAGTCGGCAATGGCGCGCTCGGTGTCGCCTTTGGCGCCATAGGCGATGCCGCGGTCGTAATAGGCCCGCACCGAGTTCGGATTGAGCTTGATGGCCTGCGTCAGATCGCCAATGGCGCGGTCATAGTCGCGCTTGTCGTAGTATGCGGTAGCGCGATTGGAAAAGGCCATGGCGAAGTGCGGGTCGATCTTCGCTGCTTGGCTGAAGTCGGCAATGGCGCGCTCGCGCTCACGGCGCGCGCGATAGGCCATGCCGCGGCCGTTATAGGCTGCCGCCAGCGAGCCATCGAGCTTGATGGCCTGGCTGAGATCGGCGATTGCGCGGTCGTGATCCGCCTTGCCGGCGTAAGCGAGACCACGGAACAGGTAGGCCTGCGAATTGCCGGGATTAAGCCGGATCACCTGATCGAGATCGCGGATGGCGCGCTCGTGATAGCCGGCGGCCTGCAGGGTCTCGCCGCGGTTGAGCAAAGCCGACGCGGAGCTTGAATTGATGGTTGCGGCCTGGTCGAAATCCTTGAGCGCCTTTTCGACCTCGCCTTTCGCCTTATAGGCGAGGCCGCGGCTGTTATAGGCAAAATCGGAATGCGGATCGGCGGCGATGGCGCGGTCGAAGTCAGCAATGGCACGGTCGAGGTCGCCGCGGCTCTGATAGATGGCGCCACGGCTCGCCAGTGCCAGCGCGAAGGCCGGGTCGAGCTTGATCGCCTGGTCGAGGTCGGCGACCGCCTTGTTGAGATCGCCCTTGCGCTGCCAGAGCCTGGCGCGGCTGGCGAACACGCCGGCGTAGTTCGGGTTGAAACGGATGGCCTGCTCGTAATCCTGCAGCGCGCGATCGACATTGCCCCGCAGGGCATAAGTGTTGCCGCGCTCGGTGAAGGCGGCGCCATATTTCGGGTCGAGTTTGATGGCCAGATCGTAGTTGGCAATGGCGCGCTCGTACTCCCCTTTGCCCTGATAGGCATTGCCGCGATCGACATAGGCCGCGGTGAACTTCGGGTCGAGGCGCAGCGCCTGATCGAAATCTGCGATGGCACGATCGAAGTCGCGCCGGTCGCGATGGGCCAGACCCCGGGCATGAGCGATGAACGGGTCGCGTGGCTCGAGCTTAACCGCGTGCGAAAGATCGGAGACGGCGCGGTCGTAGTCGCGGCGTTCGTAATAAGCCTTGCCGCGATTGTAATAGGCTGCGCTGAGATTGGGATTGAGCTTGATCGCCTGCTCGTAATCCTGGAAGGCGCGCTCGTCTTCGTTGAGCTGCTGATGGGCGAAGGCGCGGCCGTTATAGGCGGCGGCATTCTTCGGATCGAGCTTGATCGCCTGCGAGAAGTCGGCGATGGCTGCCTTGAAGTCGCCTTTGTCCTGCAAGGCCAGGCCGCGGTTGAAGAAGGTGCCCGGATAATTCGGGTTGACCTTGATCGCCTGATTGAAGTCGGCGATGGCGCGGTCGTACTGGCGCTTCTTCTGGAAGGCGTCGCCGCGATTGGCGAGCGCCGGCGCATAGCCCGGGTCGATGCGCAGCGCAGTATCGAAGTCGGCAATGGCCCGGTCGCCGTCGCCCTTGGCGGCGTAGGCCAGACCGCGCTGGTTGAGCGCCGCGGTGTAGTCCGGCTTGATGTTGATCGCCTGGTTGAAATCGGCGATGGCGCGGTCGTATTCGCGCTTGTCGATCAGCGCCAGGCCGTGTTCGAACCAGGTTTGCGCGTGCTTGGGGTCGAGTTTCAGCGATTGTTCAAAGTCGGCTAGGCCGCGTTCGGTGTCGCCGCGCGACCGATAGGCGAGGCCGCGGTTGAAGAAGGCGAGTGCATTCTTGCCGTCGAGCTGGATTGACTGGGTAAAGTCGGCGACGGCGCGCTCGTCGCTGCCCTTGGCTTTGTGCGCCAGGCCGCGATTGAAGAGACTGCGGGCATTCTTCGGGTCGATGCGGATCGAACGGTCGAAATCGGCAATGGCGGCGTCATACTCGCCGCGTGCGATGTAGACGACGCCGCGGTTGTAATATGACAGCGAATCCTTGGGATCTAGCTTGACCGCCTGCGACAGGTCGCTCAGCGCCCGGTCATAGTCGCCCTTGGCGAAGTACGAGACGCCGCGGTCGTAGTACGCCAGCGCGTATTCGGCGTCGAGCCGGATCGCCTGATCGTAGTTGCGGATCGCGCGGTCGTAGTCGTTCTTGTCGTAGAAAGCGTTGCCGCGGTTGTAATAGGCCAGCACGTAGTTCGAATTCAGCAGGACGGCCTGGTCGTAATCCTTGATCGCGCGATCGACTTCGCCGCGATTGCGATAGGCCAGGCCGCGGTTGTTATAGGCAAAGGCGTCGCGCGGATCGAGCAGGATGGCCTGGTCGAAGTCCTGGATGGCGCGGTCGACCTGGCCCTTGGCCGAATAGGCGATGCCGCGGTCGTTCAGCGCCAGGATGAAATCCGGCTTCAGTTTGATAGCGTGGTCGAAGTCCTGAATGGCGCGCTCGTAATCGCGGATGTCGCGATAGGCAAGGCCGCGGCTGTGGAAGGCCACCGCGTCGTTGCTGTTGAGCTTGATGGCACGGTCGTAATCGACGATGGCGCGGTCTGGTTCGCCTTTGGCCCGATAGGCCATGCCGCGATTATAGTAAGCGATGTTGTCGTTGGCGTTGAGTTTGATGGCGGCGTCGAGCGTGCCGATGGCGGCGTCATACTTGCGTCGGTTGTAATACAGGTGGCTGAGCGTCTTCAGGGCATCGCCATTGCGCGCATCCGCCTTGATGGACTGCTCGAGGTCCTGGATGGCCCGCTCGCTGTCTCCGCGATCGCGCAGAGCGAGGCCGCGATGGTAGAGCGCCTCCGGGTTTCGGGGGTCAAGCCGGATAGCCTCGTCGAAGTCGCGGATAGCACCTTCGGCGTCGCCCCTGACGCGCTTTTCCCTGCCGCTGGCGACAAGGTCGTCGGCCTTGCGTTGTTGTGCGGCGGCACGGCTTTTCACGAGTCGGGTCTTGTGCGCCTGTGCGTTGGCGCGCTGCTTGGCGTTATTCGATCCGCCGATGACCGCATCGCAGGCGGCGATGCGCTGTTCGGTCGTGCCGTCGCTCTTGCCCTCGCAAAGCCTGATCTGATCGCGTGTAGCGGCATGCGCCGGTATCGCCGCGATCGACGCGATCGCAACGACTACACGTCCGATGAAGACGATGCGTGCTCCCCGAAACATGTCGTCTTGTCCCATTCCTCCGCAGCGCGCGACCGGACATCCGGTCTCGCTTCGGTGCGATCATGCCGCGCGGAACAGGACGATGCGCGCATTAGACGCGATTAACATTAATCCTGCGGCGCATTTTATTGACGACGATTGATAGCGCAGTGGCGATTAATACTAATGCGCGCCGGGAAACGTGGTCCGGAAATGAAGAGGCCGCGCAGGGGGCGGGGGCTGG
>JAEZEY010000434.1 GCA_023432845.1 Pseudomonadota bacterium | reverse complement strand
ATGTCGATGATCTCCTATGCCGCCGGCAGCCGCTATCTGTCGCTGATCGGTGGCAATCTGCTGAGCTTCTACGACTGGTATTGCGACCTGCCGCCCTCGTCCCCGCAGACCTGGGGCGAGCAGACCGACGTTCCGGAAAGCGCCGACTGGTACAATTCGGGCTTCCTCATCCTGTGGGGCTCCAATGTGCCGCAGACGCGCACGCCGGATGCGCACTTCTATACCGAAGCGCGCTATCGCGGCGCCAAGAGCGTCGTGATCTGTCCGGACTATTCGGAAGCCTCCAAGTTCGCCGATTTGTGGATTTCGGTGAAGCAAGGCACCGACGCCGCGCTCGCCATGGCGATGGGCCATGTCATCCTGCGCGAATTCCATCTCGACCGGCAGGCGAAATACTTCCAGGACTATGTCCGCCAGTACACGGACATGCCGATGCTGGTGGAGCTCGTGAAGCAGGACGGCAAACTGGTGCCCGGACGGCTCCTGCGCGCTTCCGATTTCACGGGCGATCTTAACGAGCCCAACAATCCCGAATGGAAGACCGTCGCCTTCGACGAGACCAGCAAGTCCATCGTCGCGCCGCGTGGCTCGATCGGCTTCCGCTGGGGCGAGAAAGGCAAGTGGAATCTCGAGGAGAAGAAGTCCGACGGCGAGGCGACGAAGCTGCAACTCACCTTCGCCGAAGATCGTGACGAACTCGCCGATGTCGCCTTCCCCTATTTCGGCAACCGCGAGCACGACCATTTCGCCGGTACCGACCACCCGAGCGTGCTGGTGCGCAAGGTGCCGGCCAAGCTGGTGGCGCTGAAGGATGGCGAGAAGCTGGTCGCCACCGTCTACGACCTCTTCGTCGCCAATTACGGTCTCGACCGCGGCTTCGGCGGCGATCATGTCGCGTCGTCCTACGACGCCAACGTGCCCTACACACCGGCCTGGGCGGAGAAGATCACCGGCGTGCCGCGCGACCAGATCATCACGACGGCGCGCGAGTTCGCGCTCAATGCCGAAAAGACCAATGGCCGCTCCATGGTCATCATCGGCGCGGCGATGAACCACTGGTACCACGCCGACATGAACTACCGCGGCGTCATCAACATGCTGGTGATGTGCGGTTGCGTGGGTCAATCGGGCGGCGGCTGGTCGCATTACGTCGGGCAGGAGAAGCTGCGGCCGCAGTCCGGATGGCTGCCGCTCGCCTTCGGTCTCGACTGGGGCCGGCCGCCGCGCCAGATGAACTCGACGTCGTTCTTCTATGCGCATACCGACCAGTGGCGCTACGAAACCCTCGGCGTCGACGAGATTCTGTCGCCGACCGCGCCGGCCGGTCCGTGGGACGGCGCACTCATCGATTACAATGTGCGCGCCGAGCGCATGGGCTGGCTGCCGTCGGCACCGCAGCTCAAGCAGAACCCGCTGGAGATTGCACAGAAAGCCGCCGCCGCCGGCCTCGAGCCGAAGGACTACGTTGCCAAGGCGCTCAAGTCCGGCGAATTGCAAATGTCCTGCGAGGATCCGGACCATCCCGACAACTGGCCGCGCAACATGTTCGTGTGGCGCTCCAACCTGCTCGGCTCGTCCGGCAAGGGTCACGAGTATTTTCTAAAGCACCTGCTCGGCACCACGCATGGCGTGCAGGGCAAGGACCTCGGCGAAATGGGGCACAAGAAGCCCCAGGAAGTCGCCTGGCATGACGAAGCGCCTCAAGGAAAGCTCGACCTTCTGGTGACCCTCGACTTCCGCATGTCGACGACCTGCGTCTATTCGGACATCGTGCTGCCGACCGCCACCTGGTACGAGAAGAACGATCTCAACACCTCGGACATGCACCCCTTCATCCATCCGCTGTCCTCGGCGGTGGACCCGGTTTGGGAGGCGAAGAGCGACTGGGAAATCTACAAAGCCATCGCCAAGGCATTCTCGCGCGTGGCGCCGGAAGTGCTCGGCGTCTAGAAGGACGTGGTGCTCACGCCGATCCAGCACGACTCGGCCGGCGAGATCGCCCAGCCCTTCGACGTCAAGGAGTGGAAGAAAGGCGACATCGACCCGATCCCCGGCAAGACCATGCCGGCGGTGGCGGTGGTCGAGCGCGATTACCCGCATGTCTATGAGCGCTACACCGCGCTTGGGCCGCTGATGCAGAAGATCGGCAACGGCGTGAAGGGCATGGCCTGGAACACCGAGCACGAGGTCGAGCTGTTGAAGCACCTCAACGGCGAGGTGACCGAGGAAGGCCCGACCAAGGGGCTCGCCCGCATCGATAGCGACATCGACGCCACCGAGGTGATCCTGTCGCTGGCGCCGGAGACCAATGGCGAGGTCGCGGTCAAGGCCTGGGACGCTTTGTCCAAGACTACCGGCCTCGACCACACCCATCTCGCCATCCCCAAGGAAGACGAAAAGATCCGCTTCCGCGACGTCGTCGCGCAGCCGCGCAAGATCATCTCGGCGCCGACCTGGTCGGGGCTGGAGTCCGAGAAGGTCTGCTACAACGCCGGCTACACCAACGTCCACGAACTGATCCCCTGGCGCACCCTCTCCGGCCGCCAGCAGCTTTATCAGGATCACCTGTGGATGCGGGCCTTCGGCGAGGCGCTCTGCGTCTATCGCCCGCCGGTCGATCTCAAAGCCGTCAAGCCGGTGATCGACACTAAGCCGAACGGCGAGAAGCAGATCGTCCTCAACTTCATCACGCCGCATCAGAAGTGGGGCATCCACTCCACCTACACCGACAACCTGATGATGCTGACCTTGTCGCGCGGCGGGCCGATCGTCTGGATCAGCGAGAACGACGCCAGACAGGCCGGCATCGCCGACAATGACTGGATCGAGGCCTACAACTCGAACGGCGCGCTGGTGGCGCGCGCCGTGGTCTCCCAGCGCGTCAAGGACGGCATGTGTCTGATGTATCACGCGCAGGAGAAGATCGTGAACGTGCCCGGCTCGGAAGTGACCGGCCAGCGCGGCGGCATCCATAACTCGGTGACGCGCGTCGTCGTCAAGCCGACGCACATGATCGGCGGCTACGCCCAGCAGGCCTATGGCTTCAACTACTACGGCACGATCGGCACCAACCGCGACGAATTCGTGATCGTGCGCAAGATGAAGACGGTCGACTGGCTCGACAAGCCAGCCGCCGATCAACCGCAACCGCTCACCGTCGCACCCAAGACCACTCTGGAGGCCGCAGAATGAAGATCCGCGCGCAAATCGCGATGGTGCTGAACCTCGACAAATGCATCGGGTGTCACACCTGCTCCGTGACGTGCAAGAACGTCTGGACCAATCGCGAAGGCATGGAATACGCCTGGTTCAACAACGTCGCAACGAAACCGGGCATCGGCTATCCCAAGGAGTGGGAGAACCAGAAGCGCTGGAACGGCGGCTGGCGGCGCAAGCGGAACGGCAAGATCGAACCGCGCATCGGCGGCAAGTGGCGCGTTCTCGCCAACATCTTCGCCAATCCCGACCTGCCCGAGATCGACGATTATTACGAGCCCTTTACCTTCGATTACGAGCACCTGCAGAACGCGCCGGAGCTCAAGGCCTCGCCGACGGCACGGCCACGCTCGCTGATCACCGGCGAGCGCATGGAGAAGATCGAATGGGGCCCGAACTGGGAGGAAATCCTCGGCACCGAATTCGCCAAGCGCTCCAAGGACGTCAACTTCGAGGGCGTCCAGAAGGAGATCTACGGCCAGTTCGAAAACACCTTCATGATGTACCTGCCGCGGCTGTGCGAGCACTGCCTCAACCCGACCTGCGTCGCAGCCTGTCCCTCTGGCGCCATCTACAAGCGCGAAGAGGACGGCATCGTTCTCATCGACCAGGACAAATGCCGCGGCTGGCGCATGTGCGTGTCCGGCTGCCCGTACAAGAAGATCTATTACAACTGGTCGAGCGGCAAATCCGAGAAATGCATCTTCTGCTACCCGCGCATTGAGGCCGGCCAGCCGACGGTGTGTTCGGAGACCTGCGTCGGACGCATCCGCTATCTCGGCGTCGTGCTCTATGACGCCGACCGCATCGAGGAAGCGGCGAGCGTTCCGAACGAGCAGGATCTCTACGACGCCCAGCTGCGCGTGTTCCTCGACCCGCACGATCCGGCGGTGATCGAGCAGGCCCGCCGCGACGGCATCCCCGAGAACTGGCTGGAAGGGGCGCGCCGCTCGCCGGTCTACAAGATGGCGATGGAGTGGAAGGTCGCCTTCCCGCTGCATCCGGAATATCGCACGCTGCCGATGGTCTGGTACGTTCCGCCGCTCTCGCCGATCCAGTCGGCGGCGCAGGCCGGCAAGATCGGTCACGACGGCGAAATGCCGGATGTCCGCTCGCTGCGCATCCCGCTGCAGTATCTCGCCAATCTGCTTACCGCCGGCAAGGAAGAGCCGGTGGCGCTGGGACTGGAACGCATGCTGGCGATGCGCGCCTATATGCGGGCCAAGACCATCGACGGCGTCATTGACGAGAACATCGCCAAGCGCGTCGGCCTCACCGGCCAGCAGATCGACGACATGTACCACATCATGGCGATCGCCAATTACGAGGATCGCTTCGTTATCCCCACGGCGCACCGCGAAATCAACGAAGACGCCTACGACCTGCGCGGCTCGTGTGGCTTCTCGTTCGGTAATGGCTGCTCCGGCGGCGAAACCACCACCAACCTGTTCGGCTCGCCGAAACGGGCCAAGAACCCGATGGAGATGGTCTGATGAGCCGCACTCTCAAGGCGCTATCGGCGCTGCTCACCTACCCCACGGCCGAACTCGTACAGGCCGCGGGGGAAATCAGCGAGGCGCTGGGTAAGGACACGCGCCTCCCGGCCTCGGTGCGCGACCAGCTGCATCGCCTGATAAACGAGATGGCGACCGGCGACCTCTACGACCTGCAGGAGCGCTACGTCCTGCTGTTCGATCGCACGCGATCCCTGTCGCTGCACCTGTTCGAGCACGTTCATGGCGAAAGCCGCGACCGCGGTCAGGCCATGATCGACCTCAAGTCGCAGTACGAGCAGGCCGGGCTCTATATGGATGTGTCTGAACTACCGGACTTCCTGCCGCTGTTCCTCGAATATGTGGCGACGCGCCCGGCCGTTGAGGCGTCCGAGAGCCTCGGCCAACCGGCGCACATCTTTGCCGCCATGGCCGAGCGCCTGCGCAAGCGCCGCTCGCCCTACGAAGCGGTGTTCCGAGCGCTGGTGGCCATCGCCGCCGCCAAGCCGACAGAAGAAGAAGTGTCCGCCCTGCTCAGCCTGCCCGACCCCGACGCCGACGACCTCAAGGCGCTCGATGCCGCCTGGGAGGACGAACCGGTGAACTTCGGCCCCGGTTCAGGCGACGGCTGCAAGGACAATCTCATCGCCCGCGTGCGCGGCTCCATGCGCCCCGCCCCCGACATGCCCCAGCGTTCCCGTCCGTGAGGATCAATCCATGCGCGACATGATCAATTACATCGTTTTCGGCTGGTACCCTTACCTCTGCCTCACCGTCTTCCTGCTCGGCAGCCTGGTGCGTTTCGATCGCGAGCAATACACTTGGCGCTCCGGCTCGAGCCAGCTCCTGCGCCGCCGGCAACTGACCTGGGGCTCCAACCTGTTCCATGTCGGCATCCTGGCGATCTTCGCCGGTCACTTCGTCGGCCTCCTGACGCCGATCTGGGTATTTGATGGGCTCGGCATCTCGCACACCTTCAAGCAGTGGATGGCCATCGTCATCGGCGGCGTCGCCGGCATCGCCTGCTTCGTCGGCATGACGCTGCTCATCCACCGCCGCCTGTTCGACTCGCGTATCCGCTCGACCTCGTCATTCGGCGACATCGCCATCCTGCTTCTGCTCTATGTCCAGCTCATCATCGGCCTGAGCACCATCTTTGTCTCGCTCGGCCATCTCGACGGCCATGAGATGGTGAAGTTCATGACCTGGGCGCAGGGCATCCTCACCTTGCAGCCGGGTGTCGCGGCAGAGATTGCCGACGTGCATCCGATCTTCAAGGCGCACCTGTTCCTGGGCATGACGATCTTCCTGGTGTTCCCCTTCACTCGCCTCGTCCACATCTGGAGCGCGCCGGTCTGGTATCTCGGCCGTCGCGGCTATCAGGTGGTCCGCACGCGGCGTCCGATGATCCCGGCAGAGTGAGCGTCATGGCGGTTTCCATCGAAGTGCGCTTTCCCACCAGCACAGCCGAAAAGCCGGTGCCGGTGCGTGTCAACGGCGTCACCATTCCGCGCGACGATATCGTGCGCGAAATGCAGAACCACCCGGCCGACAAGCCGTTCGTCGCCTGGCAGCAGGCGGCGCGCGCCCTGGTCGTACGCGAATTGCTGATGCAGCGCGCCCAGGCACTCGGCCTCACGGCGGAGCCGCTGACGGAAGACGGCCGCCGCGAAACGGAAGACGAGGCGCTGATGCGGGCGCTGGTCGAAACCGAAGTCACGGTGCCGGAACCGGACGACGCGACCTGCCGGCGGTACTACGACAACAACAAGGCCCGCTTCCGCTCGCCGGACATTTATGAGGCCTCGCACATCCTGTTCGCCGCGCCGGCGGAGGACAAGGACGCTTCGGCCAAGGCGCGCGCCGATGCCGAGGCCGTGCTGGCGACGCTTCAAGAGAATCCCGAAGCCTTCGCCCCGCTGGCGCAGGCTTATTCGCGCTGTCCCTCCGCGGCACAGGGCGGCAATCTCGGCCAGCTGACGCTCGATCAGGTGACGCCGGAGTTCGCCGACGCGCTGGAGACGATGGAGGCAGGCGAGCTTTGCCTGACGCCAGTGGAAACCCGGTACGGCCTCCACATCATCCGGCTCGGCCGCAAGATCGAGGGCCGCACCCTGCCGTACGAAGCCCTTGCCGAGCGCATTGCAGACTATCTGCGCGACAGCGTGATGCACCGCGCCCAGGCACAATATGTGGCGCGGCTGGTATCGGCAGCGCAGATCGACGGCGTCGCGCTGGCCGGCGCCGCCGAGCATCGCGTGAACTGAGGAGACCGACAATATGTTGCTGGGCGATCTGATGCGACGTCTGACCGACGATACGGCCGCGGCCGAACTCATCGTCGGTCTCGGCGATCTGACGCTGCTGCAAGCCATGACCGAGCGCGCCGAAAACGAAGGCCTCGATCTCGCGACCTTCAGCCAGGACGCCGTGCGCTCCTATGCCGCAAGGGCATCCGAAGAAGAATGGGTCACGCTGCTCGGACAGATCGGCAAGTCCGCCGATCCGGCGGCGATCTTCATCAAGCGCGCCTTTGCCAGCGCGGTTCAGCCTGCATGTGAAATCCATGGCCGGTGAAATGTCATCCAATATCCTCGCGGTGGTCTATTCCGACGGCCTCGCCGCCGACCGGCTGCTGGCCGACATCGCCTACCGGCTGCGTGACGATGGCGTCGTCGTCGCGGGGCTGGTGCAGCTCAACACCTTCGTGCGCGACCAGGCGAAGTGCGACATGGCGGTCGAGGAGCTTTATTCGCGGACGATCTATCAGCTCTCCGAAGACCGCGGCCCCGCCGCCAAAGGCTGCCGGCTCGACCACACCAGGCTCAACGAAGCCGCCGGCCTGTTCAGCGCCGCGCTGAAGCACCGCCCCGAACTGGTCGTACTCAACAAGTTCGGCAAGGTCGAAGCCGAAGGCGGCGGGCTGCGCGATGCGCTGGGCCACGCCGTGGCGCTCGAGCTGCCGCTCATCGTCGGCGTGCCCTATCGCAACCTCGATCAGTGGCGCATTTTCGCCGGCGGCCTGGCCGACGAATGCGAGGTCTTCGCGCCGGACATCCTGCGCTGGCTGGAAGCCAAGGGCTTTGCAGTAGCGGCGGACGACTATACCCCGACGACGAGCAACGATCTGAGGCCATAGAGCCGGACGGCGCCCATGTGCCTCGACCACCTGTTCGATCGCAACGTTGCGTGGGCGCAGGCCAAGACCCGCGACGACCCCGGCTATTTCATCCGCATGGCCGGCATCCAGAGCCCGAAGCTGTTGTGGATCGGCTGCTCCGACAGCCGCGTGACGGCGAACGACGTGCTTGGCCTCGATCCGGGCGAAGTGTTCGTCCAGCGCAACATCGCCAACATGGTGCACACCAGCGACATGAATCTGCTGGCCGTGCTGGAATATGCCATCGACGTACTAAACATCGAGCACATTATAGTCTGCGGGCACTACGGCTGCGGCGGCATCCAGCGCGCTCTGGGCGACGAGCGTACGGCGCTGGTCGATCACTGGCTGCAGCCGATCACCATGCTGTACCGCAAGCATCGCAAGCTGTTCGACGCCATTCCCGACCACGCTATGCGCATCGACCGCATGTGCGAATTGAACGTCGAAATGCAGGTGCGCCGTATCGCGGCGATCCCGACTGTCGAAAAGGCCTGGCTGCGCGGCCAGCCGCTGCACTTGCACGGCTGGCTCTATGGCGTGATGGACGGCCTGCTGCGCGATCTAGGCCCGCATCTGTCGTCGATCAAGGAGCGCGACGAGCTTCCGAGCATAGACGAGCGCGCCCGCCAACCGATCGAGCCCGTCAGCGGCATGCGCCAGCACGCCATGGCGGCGTTCAACGCGACTTGAACGGGATCAGCTCATCCCCGGCACGATCGCGACGATGCGCTGCGTGCGGCCGTCGATCAGGATCAGGCGGTCGTCGGCGAGAATGTAGTTCATCGCTTCGCCCGTCGGCACCTGCTGCTTGAGCGTCGCCGGCAGTTCGCGCGCGCCCGCCTGCTGCGGGACCGCGGCCCCGACGGCGACGGTGAACAGCGGTGGCGTCGACCGCTCAAGTTCGCCGCTCGCCGCAGCTGATTTGAGCGCAACCTCGACCTCGGGCGACAAGCGGATGTCGCCGGACGATGTCCGCCGGATGTCTTCCTGGCGGGACAAGCCGCGGCCGCCGATGGTTTCGCTACTGCTTCCTCCATCGCCTTTGATATAGCCGCTGGCGCCCTGCTCCTGCTGGGTGCGCGGGTTGTTGCTCTCGGCGGTACCCTGGGCGTGCGCCGTGGCGGCGAGGGCCGTGATCGCCAAGGCAATCGTCAAGCGAGGCATGACTTTCTCCATTGTCGGCTAGCTGGTCTGGCTGGCCTGATCGAAATCCTGATCGCGGTCCTTTTTGTCCGGGACCTTGGGTGACGAGTCCTGGGACGACTGGCCGGGGCGCTTCCACGGCTCGTGCGTGGCCTGCTGCCCCGTTTCGATGTTCTTCTCGTGTTGCTTGGTCCGCATCGACTTCTCCTATCGCTTCGCCGAGCCCGGCTCGGCCATGCCGGTGTGTATCTTCGCGAGCTGCTCGGCCAGGGTGACGTGAGCCGTCGCCGGATTGTCCTTCGCTATGACGAGATCATAGCCGTACCTGGCGCAGAGCCGCGCCAGTTCGAGTCCGATGCCGGTGGAGGCGCCGGTGACGACGGCGAGCTTGCGGGTCGCATCAAGCATAGGCCACTTCCTTCTTCACGACGGTCTTCGGATCCGTCATACCGGGCTTGAGCACGACCTTGATGCAGCCGTCGTGCTTGTCGCGGAAGGTCTCGTACAGCTCCGGCCCTTTCTCCAGCGGCGCAACGTGGGTGATGACGAAGGACGGATCGATCTTGCGGTCCTCGATCAACTTCATCAGCTTCGGCAGATAGGCCTGCACCGGCGTCTGCGCCATGCGCAACGTCAGGCCACGATTGATCGCCGAACCCATTGGAATCTTGTCGAGGAAGCCGCCATAGACGCCTACAATTGAGACGGTGCCGAAGTTGCGGCAGCAATGGATCGCCTGGCGCAGCACATGCGGCCGGTCGGTGCCCATGAAGGTGGCGACCTTGATGCGGTCGATGCGTGAATAGAAGCTCGACGCCGGGTCGGCTTCGGTGCCGACCGCATCAATGCAGGCGTCGGCGCCGCGGCCGTGCGTCTTCTGCATGATGACGTCGTAGACATCCTCTTCGAGGAAATCGATGGTCTCGGCTCCGACCGACCGCGCCAATGCCAGGCGCTCCGGTACGGTATCGATAGCGATGATGCGCCCGGCGCCCATCAGCATGGCACTGCGGATGGCGAACTGGCCGACCGGCCCGCAGCCCCAGATCGCGACGGTCTCGCCACCTTTGATATTGCAGAATTCGGCCGCCATATAGCCGGTCGGGAAGATGTCCGACAGGAACAGCACCTGCTCATCGCTGAGATGATCCGGCACCTTGATGGGGCCGACGTCGGCGTAAGGCACGCGCAGGAACTCGGCCTGCCCGCCGGCATAACCGCCCAGCAGGTGCGAATAGCCGAACAGACCGCCCGGCGCATTGCCCCATAGCTTGGCCGCCTTCTCGTGATCGGGATTGGTGCGTTCGCAACCGGAGAAAAAGCCGTTCTTGCAGAAGAAACATTCGCCGCACGAAATCGTGAACGGGACCACCACGCGGTCACCGACCTTGAGCTTCTTGTTTTCGGAACCGACCTCGATCACCTCGCCCATCGTCTCATGACCGATCACGTCGCCTGCTTTCATCTGCGGAATGATGCCGCCATAGATGTGAAGGTCGGAGCCGCAGATAGCGCAGGCCGTCACCTTGATGATGGCGTCACGCGGATGTTCGATCGTTGGATCGGGAATGCTTTCGCAACGAATATCGGCCTTGCCGTGCCAAGTCAGTGCTTTCATGAAGGAGCGTCCTAAAAAGAAATGCGTGCTGCATCAGCTTAGACAAATAAATGGAGCCCCTGCGTTTCCGCGGGGCTCTATGAGAGCGCTAGCTCTGTTGGCCGCCCTTGCGGCCGGCTTCAGATGCGCGCTGCGGATCGTTGGCGAAGTTGCCCGAGCCGCCCTGCTGCTTCGACGAGCCGCCCGTCTGCGACTGCTGGCCACTCTGGCTGTGCTCGCCACCCTTCTTGCCAGCTTCGGACGCGCGCTGCGGGTCGTTGGCGAAGTTACCCGAACCGCCACGTTGTTCGTTTGCCATTGGAACATCTCCACTATCATTTGAGGGAGGCGCTGCAGATGCAGCGTCATCGGGGCAACAAGTGTCCCGTCATTCCGTTCAAGGCAGCTTGAAATTTAACTTCGCGGCTATTGCTGCATAGCGGACTATTTGCTTACGCGGGATGACCGTCGAATTCACCATCCTTCGGCATCTGCTTTTTCTCCTGCGCCGAGGGCTGCGGATGAGTGTCGGGCTTGCCGGGCACCCCTTGTTGCGGGCCGAGTTGATCCTTCGCCCGCTGGTCCTCGGTGATCAGGTCTTCAGCTTTCCTGTTTGAAACGTGAGGCATGGCAACGTTCCTTCCCTATTCCCGAGGAACGAACGCGCGGCCGCACAATTTGTTCTTGTGAAGCTCGTTCGCAGCGGAACTCCTCGCGCAGCCGCGGCATTAGGTGCGCAGCCAATCCCAGCGGAGACCTCCCATGTCAAAAGTTAAGACCCTCGACACGCTCTTTCACGATACCCTGAAAGACATCTATTTCGCCGAAAAGAAGATCCTGGTGGCGCTGCCCAAAATGGCGAAAGCCGCGCAAAGCGAGGAACTTCGCGCCGCCTTCGAGAAGCACGAAGCCGAGACCGAAGGTCAGGTTGAGCGCCTCGAGAAGGTTTTCGCCGAGATCGATGCCAAGCCGCAGGGCAAGACCTGCGATGCCATCATCGGCATCATTGAGGAAGGCAAGGAGATCATGGAGGAATATGACGGTTCCCCGGCTCTCGATGCCGGCCTCCTCGCCGCCGCCCAGGCCGTCGAACACTACGAAATCGCTCGCTACGGCACGCTGGTCGCCTGGGCCGAAAAGCTCGGCATGACCCAGGCCGCCAAGCTGCTGCAGCAGAAC
>JAEZEY010000432.1 GCA_023432845.1 Pseudomonadota bacterium | reverse complement strand
CGCACCGCGCGGATCGACGCGCTTACTTTCGGGCTCGGCTCCGGCATTGCCGGCATCGCTGGCGTGGCGCTGTCGCAGATCGACAACGTGTCGCCGAACCTGGGGCAGGGTTACATCATCGACTCATTCATGGTCGTGGTGTTCGGCGGCGTCGGCAATTTGTGGGGCACCCTGGTCGGCGCGTTGACGCTCGGTATCGCCAACAAGTTCCTCGAACCCTTCGCCGGCGCCGTGCTCGGCAAGATCGCGGTGCTCGTCTTCATCATCCTGTTCATCCAGAAGCGCCCGCGCGGCATGTTCGCGCTCAAGGGCAGGGCGATCGAGGCATGAGGAAGTCCCACCCGCTCATCCGCATGCTCGACCGCGGCTCGACGCTATTCCTGGTGCTGCTTGGCGCCTTCGCCATCGCCATTCCGGTGCTGAACCTGCTGGTGCCGGCGACGTCGAGCCTGCACGTCTCGACCTATCTCGTGGCGCTGCTCGGCAAGTACATCTGCTACGGTCTGCTGGCGCTCTCGATCGACCTGATCTGGGGCTATGTCGGCATTTTGTCGCTTGGTCACGGCGCATTCTTCGCGCTCGGTGGCTACGCCATGGGCATGTATCTGATGCGCCAGATCGGCACGCGCGGCGTCTATGCCGATCCGATCCTGCCGGACTTCATGGTGTTCCTGAACTGGAAGGAGTTGCCGTTCTTCTGGTACGGCTTCCAGAACTTCGGCTACGCCATGTTCATGGTGTTGTTTGTGCCCGGGCTGCTGGCCTTCGTGTTCGGCTGGTTCGCCTTCCGCTCGCGCGTCACCGGCGTCTATTTGTCGATCATCACCCAGGCGCTGACCTACGCGCTTTTGCTTGGCTTCTTCCGCAATAATTTCGGCTTCGGCGGCAATAACGGCCTGACCGATTTCAAGGACATTCTCGGCTTCAACGTTCAGGCCGAGACGACGCGCAATGCGCTGCTCGTCGTCTCCTGCCTGGCGCTGGCCATCTGCTTCCTCATTTGCCGTGCCATCGTCACCTCGAAATTCGGCAAGGTGCTGGTGGCGATCCGCGACGCCGAGGCGCGTACGCGCTTCATGGGTTATCGCGTCGAGAGCTACAAGCTGTTCGTGTTCACGGTGTCGGCCTGCATGGCCGGCGTCGCCGGCGCACTCTATGTGCCGCAGGTCGGCATCATCAATCCGAGCGAATTCGCGCCGGCCAACTCGATCGAGGCTGTGATTTGGGTGGCAGTCGGCGGCCGGGGTACCTTGATCGGTGCGGTGCTGGGCGCCTTCGTCGTCAACTACACCAAAACCTTCTTCACCACCGGTTTCCTGGCGCCGTACTGGCTGTTCGTACTCGGCGGGCTGTTCATCGGCACGACCTTGTTCCTGCCGCGCGGCATTGTCGGCACCTGGACGCATTGGCGTGCCGCCGTGAAGGAAAAGGGCGAGGCGCGTCGTTCTGCCGAGGCCGAGGTCGGCGTGCTGCCGACGCGCGGTTCGCCATCGGCCCAGCCGAGCGCTGCGGAGTAGGGCATATGACCGACACGGCCTACAGTTCCGAAACGACCTCCGCGCTGCTCTACCTCGACGGCATCAGCGTCTCGTTCGACGGTTTCCGGGCGCTCAACGAGCTGTCTTTCGTCATCGAACCCGGCGAGATGCGCGCCATCATCGGTCCGAACGGCGCCGGCAAAACTACGATGATGGACGTCATCACCGGCAAGACGCGACCCGACACCGGCGATGTGTTCTTCGAGCAGGGCAAATACGACCTTTCCACGCTCGACGAGACCGAAATCGCCACGCTCGGCATAGGCCGCAAGTTTCAAAAGCCGACCGTGTTCGAGATGCACACGGTCGAGGACAACCTCCAGCTCGCGCTGAAGAACGATCGCGGCGTCAAGGCGACCTTGTTCTGGTCGTCGTCGCCCGAGCAGGAAGCGCGGATCGACGAAGTGCTGGAGACCGTGCGTCTCAAGCACCTGCGCCATCGCGTTGCCGGCTCGCTGTCGCACGGTCAGAAGCAGTGGCTCGAGATCGCCATGCTGCTGGCACAGGATCCGAAACTCTTGCTCGTTGATGAGCCGGTCGCCGGCATGACCGATGTCGAGACCATGCAGACCGCCGAGTTGCTGCGCGAGATCAACAGGACCAAGTCGGTGGTGGTGGTCGAGCACGACATGGCCTTTGTGCGCGAACTCGGCGTCAAGGTGACCTGCCTGCACGAAGGCTCGGTGCTGGCGGAAGGCTCGATCGATCAGGTCTCGGCGAACGACCGGGTGGTGGAAGTGTATTTGGGACGGTGACGGTGGACATCTCTTTCTCAGTCATTCCGGGGCGCCGCGAAGCGGCGAACCCGGAATCCAGCGATCAACTCCGGACCTGCGTCTGGATTCCGGGTTCACGCGCTTTGCGCGTGCCCCGGAATGACGGGTGACCATCATGCTCGAAGTCTCCAAGATCGATCTCTATTACGGCGCGGCGCAGGCGTTGCGCGGCGTTTCGCTGACCGCGGAGCCGGGCAAGGTGACCTGCGTGCTCGGCCGCAATGGCGTCGGTAAATCCAGTCTCTTGCGTGCCTTGGTCGGACAGCGCCCGGTGAAGAACGGCGCGATCATGTTCGAGGGCAAGGACATCACGAAGCTCTCGACCGTGGAACGTGCGCGCGGCGGCATCGCCTATGTGCCGCAGGGCCGCGAAATCTTCCCGCTGCTCACCGTGCAGGAGAACCTGGAGACCGGGTTCGCGCCGCTCAAGCGCGCCGACCGCAAGGTGCCGGACGAAGTCTTCACATTATTCCCGGTGCTCAAGAGCATGCTCGGACGCCGCGGTGGCGACCTGTCCGGCGGCCAGCAGCAGCAGCTCGCTATTGGCCGCGCGCTGACCATGCGACCGCGTCTTCTGCTGCTCGATGAGCCGACCGAAGGCATCCAGCCGTCGATCATCAAGGATATCGGCCGCGCCATTTCCTATTTGCGCTCGCTTGGCGACATGGCGATCATCCTGGTCGAGCAGTATCTCGACTTCGCTCAGGAGCTCGGCGATCATCTCGTGGTCATGGACCGCGGCGCGATCGTTTATCGGAGCGATAAGGCGAACCTTGATGAGGGCGCGCTGCATCGCGCGATGGCGATTTAGGCCGTAGCGTCTCGTAAATGTCGCAGCATTCGTGTTTACTGGATACCTCGCTTGCGCGAGGTATGACGTCAGAGGGTGGAGTGCTCAACCTAACCGCACAATCCCAAACGTTCCTTGCGAACCGCGCGACCGGTCATATCGGCCTGTCGGTGATGGCGCAGGGCGTGACGCGGCGCGCGCGTGTTGATGAGCACGGCTCTCTTCGCGTGCGCTTTCCCAACGGGAGCGGTGACGCGCTTGAGGCCGTCATGGTCAACACCGGCGGCGGCATGACGGGCGGTGACCGCTTCACCGTCGATATGGAGGTGGGCGAGGCCGCGCATCTGGTCGCCGGCACCGCGGCGGCGGAGAAAATCTATCGTTCGCTCGGCCCGGCGACGGAAATGGACGTGACTTTGAAGATCGCGCCGGGCGGAGGCCTGGCTTGGCTTCCGCAGGAGACCATCCTGTTCGACCGCGCCCGGCTGTCGCGCCGCATCGACGTCGATGTCGCCGAGGGCGCCTCCCTGATCATGGCCGAGGCTGTGGTCTTTGGCCGCGCGGCCATGGGCGAGGCGCTTCTAGAAGGTTCGTTCACCGATCGCTGGCGCGTGCGGCTCGGCGGCAAGCTCGTCTATGCCGACACGTCGCGGCTGACTGGCGGCATCGCCGCGCAGCTTGGCCAGCGCGCGGTGGCCAATGACGGCATTGCCATGGCCACGGTGTTGATTGTGCCCGGCGCCGAGCATGCGCTTGATCAGGTGCGCGCGCTTGGCGGGACTCTTTCAGGTGAGGTCGGTATCTCCGCCTGGAACGGCATCGCGGTGGCTCGCCTCGTCGCAAGTGACGGCGCGGCGCTGCGGCGCGATCTGATCGCGGTGCTGGCTGCGCTCGGCACGACCGTGCCGCGACTCTGGCTACAGTAACTTTCGAGGACGATGATGAATTTGACGCCCCGGGAAAAAGACAAGATGTTCATCGCGCTCGCCGCGATGGTGGCGCGCAAGCGGCTGGAGCGCGGCGTCAAGCTCAACCATCCGGAAGCGGTCGCGCTGATTTCCGATTTCATCATGGAAGGCGCGCGCGACGGCCGCACGGTGGCCGAGCTAATGCGCGACGGCGCCCATGTCATCACCCGCGCGCAGTGCATGGACGGCATTGCCGAGATGATCCACGACATCCAGGTCGAAGCGACCTTCCCCGACGGCACCAAGCTCGTCACTGTTCACGATCCGATTCGCTGAAAGGACTAAACAATGAAACGTCTTCTTTCCATCGCCGCCATTCTCATTGCCGGCAGCGCGCCCGCCTTCGCCCATGTCGGTCATGGCACGACTGAATCTTTCGCCGCCGGCATCGCGCATCCGCTGTCGGGCCTCGACCACATCACTGTCATGGTCGCTGTCGGCCTGTGGGCCGCGCTCAAGGGCGGCAAGGCCATGTGGGCGTGGCCGGCGGCCTTCATCGGCGTGATGATGGTCGGCGGCGCGATGGGCATGGCGCATGTTGGACTGCCCTTCGTCGAGCCTGCGATCCTGGCTTCGGTCGTGGCGCTCGGGCTCCTGGTCGCGCTGGCGGTCGATCTGCCGGTCGCGGTCGGTGCCGCGATCATCGGCGGCTTCGCGCTGTTCCACGGCCACGCGCACGGCGTGGAAGCCGGCGAAACCATCGGCGCTTTCGAATACATGGCGGGCTTTGCCATTTCCACGGCGGCACTACATGCGGTCGGCATTGGTTTTGCCCTCTTCGCCGCTCGCAATTCCATGCGGCCGCTGGTGCGGGTTGCCGGCGCGGTCTGCGTCCTCATCGGCGCGGGGCTGATCGGTGGGGTGATCTGATGATCCCCGGCGAGATGTTCATCAAGGACGGCGAGATCGAACTCAACGCCAGGCGCAAGACGGTGACGCTCACCGTCGCCAATTCCGGCGACCGGCCGATTCAGGTCGGCTCGCACTACCACTTCTTCGAAACCAACCCGGCCCTGAGGTTCGACCGCAAGAAAGCGCGCGGCATGCGGCTCGATATCGCCGCCGGCACCGCCGTGCGCTTCGAACCGGGCCAGACGCGCGAGGTCAATCTCGTCGCGCTCGCCGGCAAGAGGACGATCTACGGCTTCCGTGGCGACGTCATGGGGAAGCTCTAGGCTCGCCCGAATGTTTTTAGTCAGACCAATCCTGCCGGGAGGAAATGATGAAGCAGCCCTATACGGGCGGCTGCCAGTGCGGCAAAGTCCGCTACGAAGTGGCGCTCGATCTCGACCAGCCTGTGATCGCCTGCAACTGCTCGCGCTGCGGCCGGCTCGGCTCGCTGTTGTCCTTCGTCCCCGCGAACGAGTTCAAGCTGATCTCGGGCGAAGGCGAGATGACGGAGTATCTGTTCAACAAGCACGCCATCCATCACTTGTTCTGTTCGACCTGCGGCATTCAGTCGTTCGCGCGCGGCATCAATCCGAAGACGGGTGCCGACGTGGCGGCCGTCAATGTGCGTTGTCTCGATGGCGTCGAGGTGGATGCGCTGAAGGTCCACAAGGTGGAAGGCAAGAGCTTCTGATTGGCGCCGCTGCGGGGCCGCATCGCGGTGCCCCAAAAGCCATAACGGGCGGACCGTCGTCCGCCCGTCTCAAGCTCTCGGATCCGCTTCCGGGCTACACGCGTGAGCGCGCCATCCGGTACCCAGTTACTGAGAGCCAGTGCCGGCAAACCGGGACCACAAACACTGCCGTGAAGCCGCGCTCACGTTCCAGGTCCAATGCAGGTTTCCCCGCTCCGGCCATGGCGACCATCCTTGTTCGGCGAAGCCAAAGAAAGATGACCTGGGTGAAAGCCTATCCATACCCGGGCGCATGGCAAGAGCCTCGATTCGCCGGTTGATAACTCTGGGGATTATTAAACAACCCTGATGTTTGTTTAACCGACCCCGTACCGAGACGGAGTTTGTGAGATGGCAGTGAAGATTAATCGCCGCGCCTATGCCGACATGTTCGGCCCCACCGTCGGCGACAAGGTGCGGCTCGCCGATACCGATCTCATTATCGAGGTCGAGAAGGATTACACCGTCTACGGCGACGAAGTGAAGTTCGGCGGCGGCAAGGTCATTCGCGACGGCATGGGCCAATCGCAGATGACGAATAAACAGGGCGCGGTCGACACGGTGATCACCAACGCGCTGATCCTCGATCACTGGGGCATCGTCAAGGCCGACATCGCCATCAAGGACGGCCGCATCCACGCGATCGGCAAGGCCGGCAACCCGGACGTCCAGCCCGGCGTCACCATTCCGATCGGTCCCGGCACCGATGTGATCGCGGGTGAGGGCAAGATCATCACCGCGGGCGGCTTCGACTCGCACATCCATTTTATCTGCCCGCAGCAGATCGACGATGCGCTGTATTCCGGCATCACCACCTTGCTGGGCGGCGGCACCGGGCCTTCGCACGGCACTTACGCGACGACCTGCACGCCGGGCCCGTGGCACATCGGCCGGATGTTGCAGTCGTTCGATGCGTTCCCGGTCAATCTCGGCATCGCGGCGAAGGGCAACGCCTCGCGCCCGGCGGCGCTGGAGGAGATGGTCAAGGCCGGCGCCTGCGCCATGAAGCTGCACGAGGACTGGGGCACGACGCCGGCGGCGATCGACAACTGTCTCAGCGTCGCCGACAAGTACGACGTGCAGGTGATGATCCACACCGACACGCTCAATGAGTCCGGCTTTGTCGAGGATACGGTCAAGGCCTTCAAGGGCCGCACCATCCACGCCTTCCACACCGAAGGCGCCGGCGGCGGTCACGCGCCGGACATCATCAAGGTCGCGGGCCTGAAGAACGTGCTGCCGTCCTCGACCAATCCGACGCGGCCGTTCACGCGCAACACCATCGACGAGCATCTCGACATGCTGATGGTGTGCCACCACCTCGATCCGTCGATTGCCGAGGATCTCGCCTTCGCCGAAAGCCGCATCCGCAAGGAGACCATCGCGGCCGAAGACATCCTGCACGACATCGGCGCGCTGTCGATGATGTCGTCGGACAGTCAGGCCATGGGCCGCATCGGCGAGGTCATCATCCGTACCTGGCAGACCGCGGATAAGATGAAGAAGCAGCGCGGTTCGCTGCCCGGCGAGAAGGGCGACAACGACAATCTGCGCGCCCGCCGCTACATCGCCAAATACACCATCAACCCCGCGATCGCCCATGGCATGTCGAAGCACATTGGTTCGGTGGAGAAGGGCAAGCTCGCCGATCTCGTCGTCTGGTCGCCGGCGTTTTTCGGCGTCAAGCCGGACATCGTCATCAAGGGCGGCAGCATCGTCGCCGCGGCGATGGGCGACCCGAACGCCTCGATTCCGACGCCGCAGCCGGTGCATTACCGGCCGATGTTCGGAGCCTATGGCAAGTCGCTGACCAACTCGGCGCTGGTGTTCGTGTCCAAGGCGGCGGCGCGCTCGGGCCTGCGCGAGCAGCTCGGCTGCGAGAAGCAGTTCGTCGCCATCGACAACACGCGCAAGATCAACAAGAAGAGCATGGTGCTCAACGACGCCACGCCGAACATCGAGGTCGATCCGGAAACCTACGAGGTGAGGGCGGATGGCGAACTGCTGACCTGCCCGCCGGCCGAGAGTCTGCCGATGGCGCAGAGGTATTTCCTTTTCTGATGCTCCGCACTCTCTCTTCCCCTCTCCCACAAGGGGAGAGGGGAAGAGAGGATGCCGCAGCCGCTGCGGTCGAATAGAATGTGAGCATGCACCGTGTCCTTTCCATCGTCACCGACTACGACCGCAGGTCCGCGCGCGACCGCGTCGTGCTCGATGCCGACGATCGCCATCGTCGCCGCATCGTGCTGACCGGCGAGCAGGGCACGCAGATGCTGCTCGATTTCCCGCATCCGGTGGCGCTGCGCGACGGCGAGGGGCTGGTGCTGGACGACGGCTCCATTGTCGAGATCGCCGGAGCGCCGGAACCGCTGGTCGAGATTGCGGCGCCGAACGCCTTCGAGACGGTGCGGCTCGCCTGGCATCTCGGCAACCGCCACACCGACGTGCAGATCGTCGGCGCCAAGGTGCGCATCCGCCGCGATCATGTGCTCGAGGACATGCTGCGCGGGCTCGGCGCGAAACTGACGCCGCTGGACGCCGCGTTCGATCCGGAGCCGGCCTCGCCGCATGGGCATCATCATGAGCATCATCATGGGCCTGCGCATGAATGATGCCGTCTTCCGCTCATCCCCGCGCAAGCGGGGATCCAGAGCCGCGAGCAAAGAACAACAGGATTCCCGCTTGCGCGGGAACGAACGGGGTGTGGAGCAGGTGCCGTCGTCCCACTTGCTTCGCCTCATGGCTTGGCTGTCGCCGGCCTTTCCGGTCGGCGCCTTCTCTTATTCAAGCGGCATTGAATGGGCGGTCGAGGCCGGCGACATCACCGACGCCGCGACGCTCAAGGATTGGCTTTCGGTTATACTCGCCGATGGCGGCGGCTTCTGCGACGCCGTTCTGTTCGCGCATGCGCATCGCGCTGTCCTCGACGGCGACGACAAGGCGCTGCACGACGTCGCCGAACTCGCCGCCGCCTTCGCGCCGTCGAAGGAACGCCATCTGGAAACCACGGCGCAGGGCAATGCCTTTATCGAAGCCGCCCGCGCCTGGCCCTGCGAAGCGCACGATAAACTTAAATCCGTCTGGAGCGGCCCGGTCGCCTATCCGGTGGCCGTCGCCGTCACCGCCGCCGGTCACGGCATCGCACTCGAGCAGGCGCTGCCCGCCTATCTGCATGGGCTGACGGCGAACTGGGTGTCGGCGGGCATGCGCCTGATCCCGCTCGGCCAGACGCAAGGGCTGCATGTGCTCGCCGCACTGGAGCCCGTCGTTATCGCCACCGCGCAGTGCGCCGCTCAAGCGACGCTCGACGATCTCGGCTCATCGGCCTTCCGCGCCGATCTGGCCTCGGCGCTGCACGAGACCCAGTACACCCGGCTATTCCGTTCGTAAGCAAGACGAGAGAGCAAAGATGAGCAATGGCAAGAGCCCGCACGGTCCGCTTCGCGTCGGTGTCGGCGGCCCGGTCGGCTCCGGCAAGACGGCGCTGATGGATGCGCTGTGCAAGGCGCTGCGCGACAAGTACCAGATCGCCGCGATCACCAACGACATCTATACCAAGTGGGATGCCGAATATCTGGTGCGCTCCGGCGCGCTCGCGGCCGACCGTATCGCCGGCGTCGAGACCGGTGGTTGCCCGCACACCGCGATCCGTGAGGATGCCTCGATCAATCTCGCCGCGGTCGCCGACATGCGCACGAAGTTTCCCGATCTCGACCTGATCCTGATCGAATCGGGCGGCGGCAATCTCGCCGCGACCTTCTCGCCAGAGCTCGCCGATATCACCATCTACGTCATCGATGTTGCCGCCGGCGACAAGATCCCCAGTAAGGGTGGGCCGGGCATCACCCGCTCCGATCTCCTGGTCATCAACAAAATCGATCTCGCGCCCTATGTCGGCGCTTCGCTCGAGGTGATGGAGCGCGACGCCAAAAAGATGCGCGGTAAGCGCCCCTTCGTCATGACCAATATGCGCGAGGGCAAGGACGTCGCCGCGGTGGTCAAGTTCATCGAAGAGAAGGGCGGTCTGTCGGCGTGATCGCGCGCATGAAGAAGCGAGACGCCCTGAGGACGTCTCGCTCCAGTCCAAAGTCCGACATCAGCTGCGTATTAACGATAGCGGCAATGACGGCGGCCCCAATCGTCGCGCCAGCATGTACGCGTGCGATGACGATAGCGCCGCTCCTCGGCATTGGCGCCGATCGCCGCACCGGTCGTGCCGCCGATAACCGCGCCGACCGCAGCGCCTTCCGGACGGCCGGTCACCGCGCCGCCAATCACCGCGCCGGCGCCGGCACCGACAATGGCGCCGCCGACAGCATTCTGTGCACTCGCGCCGACCGGCATGGTTGCGAGCGCAGCCAAGGTCGCCGCCGCAAGAATTGCCTTGCGCATCGTTAGCCTCCACACTTGATTGTCCTGAAGTTCGGTCGAATAACGTCGCCTCTGAAAGTTGGTTCCATGACACGACAATCGGCGCGTGAGCGCCTCACCGCCGCTCTTGAACGTATCGATGATCCGCAAGGCGAGGGCGCCAAGGCGGTGCTCACCGTCTATCGCGACGCGGCGCAGGCCGCCGCCGAGGCGAGCGATGCCCGCGCCCGCACCGGCACGCTGCTCGGCCCGCTCGACGGCGCTATCGTCACCGTCAAGGATCTGTTCGACGTCGCCGGCGACGTCACGCGCGCCGGGTCGAAAGTGCTGGCCGATGAAGGCCAGGTCGCGGCGCGCGACGCGGTGATCGTGCAACGGCTGCGCGCGGCGGGCGCGGTCATCGTCGGCAAGACCAACATGTCGGAGTTCGCCTTCACTGGCGTCGGCGCCAATCCGCATTACGGCACGCCTGGCAATCCCGTTGATCGGGCCCGCGTGCCGGGCGGGTCATCTTCGGGCGCGGGCGTCGCCGTTGCCGACGGCATGTGCGAGCTCGGCATCGGCAGCGACACCGGCGGTTCGGTCCGCATCCCGGCGTCGCTGTGCGGCATCATCGGCTTCAAGCCGTCGAAGCGTCGCGTCTCGACCGAAGGCGCCTTTCCGCTCTCGTACTCATTGGACTCGATCGGGCCGCTGGCGAAGTCCGTGGCGCAATGCGCCGCTGCCGACGCGGTGCTGGCCGGCGAAGATTTCTGGACGCTCGATGCCGCGCCGCTCGCCGGCCTGCGCTTTGGCGTAGCGCAGGGCCTGCCGCTCGAAAATCTCGACGACACCGTCGGCCGCCGTTTCCCCGAGGCGCTCGACCGGCTGGAGAAAGCCGGGGTGCATCTCACCTACGAGAAACTGCCGCAGTTCGAGGACATGATCGCGCTGCAGTCGCGTACCAGCATCCTGGTCGCCGAGGCTTACTCGGTGCACAGCAGTCGCATGAAGACGCGCGCCGCCGAGGTCGATGCGATCGTCGCCGGCCGCCTGTCGCGCGGCGCCGACATCGCCGCGCATGACTACGTCAACGCCGTGCGCACGCGCAACGCGCTGATCGCGGCGATGGACGAGCGCCTGCGCGACGTCGACGTGCTGGTGCTGCCGGCGACCGCCATCGTCGCGCCGCGCTTCGACGAGATCGCCGAGCCGAAGGCCTTCATGCAGCGCAATGCCATGCTGCTGCGCAACACCACCATCGGCAATTTCTTCGATCTGTGCGGTGTGTCGCTGCCGTTGCCGCGCGATGGCCACCTGCCGGTCGGCCTGATGCTGCTCGCGCGCAACGGCCACGACCGGCAATTGCTGCGCATCGCCGCCGCAGTGGAGAAGCTGTTCTCCTAATCCCGCAGCGCGCTCATCAACGCGCGGTAGCGTTCATTGCCCAGCTTGGCGAGCAGGCCGGATTCATGACGGTCGGCCAGGTTTCGGGCCTGCTTGAACGTCGATTGCCCCGCCGACGTCAACCGCAAGGCGTGGCGGCGGCCGTCGCCGCTCGAGGGCAGGCGCTCGAGCAGGCCGCGGCGCTCGAGCCGGTTGAGCAGGCGCACGAGGCGCGCTCGCTCGATGCCTAGCGTGTTGCCGAGTTCGATCTGCGACAGGCCTTCATTGGCATGGATTACCGCCAGCACGGAGAACTGCGCGGGGCTGATCTCGATCTCGGCGAGCGTGCGGATGAAGTCCTGGAAAACCCAGATCTGCAGGCGGCGGATGAAATAGCCGAGATGGCCAGTGAGCGCGCCGATATCGCTGACCATTGGCGGGCTGCGACGCGGCGTCGCGGGGGCCGCGGCCGCCCGGCGTCCGGCCTTCGTTGCGGCGGTCCCGGGCGTGGCGGCGGACGTCCGAATACGGGCAGGCTTTGCCGGCATGCCTCGACTTGCTCCCTGTGGCTCCCTGCGGCGCGTCATTCTATTGGTGCGCTCGGCTGACAATCTTGTTGACGGGAATTGTTGTCCCAGTCAACAATATGTCGCAATTCAGGGTGGACGGCGGCACGCTGGCCTTAAGGGGCTGTGTGCCGCCTTTCGCTCACTTGTGGAAGCGGGTCAAAATCCGCCATCATAGTTTCAATAAAGGCCGCAACCGCGGCCAGGGGAGGATGTCATGACTGAGATCAAGAAATCTGGCGCGGGCAAAGTGAGCCGCCGCACCGTGACCGCCGGGCTCGGCGCGCTCGGCATCACCGCGGGCATCGCCCCGTTCAACATCGTGCGCGCGCAGACCGGTCCGCTCAAGGTCGGCGTGCTGCTGCCGCGTTCGGGCTACCAGGCCGGCATCGGCCAGGACTGCCAGCGCGGCGTCGACATCACCGGCGGCATTCTCAAGGAACTCGGCCTGCCTGATCTGCAGATCATGAACGCCGATACCGAGACCAACGTCGAAGTCGCCCGTTCGCGCGCGGAAAAGCTGATCAGCGAAGGCGCGCAGGTTCTGATGGGCGCTTTCGACAGCGGTCAGAGCACCGCGATCGCCCAGGTCGCCGAGCAGAAGGGTATTCCCTACGTCATCAACATTGCGGCCGCCCCGCCGATCACCGAGCAGGGCTACAAGTTCGTCTTCCGCAACTTCCCGACCGCGCCGATGATCCTGCGCGACGCTTTCCTCAATCAGAAGGAAATCTTCGCGGCGGCCGGCACGGCGCCGAAGACGGCGGTGTTCCTGCATGTCAACGATACCTTCGGCACCGCGATGTCGAAGGCGATTCCGGGCCTGATGCCGAAGTTCGACATGCCCTACAAGATTCTCGAGACCATCTCGTACGATCCGGCGGCGCGCGACCTGTCGGTCGAAGTGTCCAAGGCCAAGGCGACCAAGGCCGATGCCATCATCGTGGTCAGCCGTCTCAACGACGCCATCCTGCTGACCCGCGAAATGGTCAAGCAGCGCTGGTCGCCGATGACCGTGCTGAGTATGGGCCCCGGCTGGTACGAGGACCAGTATCTCAAGACGCTCGGCAAGCTTGCCGACGGTCCGCTCAGCTTCGTGCCGTGGTACGACCCGAACAAGCCGCTGAGCAAGAGTCTGGAGACGGCGCTCGCCAAGGCGCATCCGGGCGTGAACCTCAACACCAACCACGTCTATTCGTTCGAGGCGCTGCTGGTGGCGGCCGACGCCTACAAGCGGGCCGGTTCGGCCGATCCGAACCAACTCGCCGAAGCGATCCGCAAGACCAACATCACCAACAACGTCAGCCCCGGCCCCGGCATCCAGTTCGACGCCAAGGGGCAGAACGACAAGCTGCTCAACAGCGCGATCCAGAATCGCGGCGGCAAGCTTGTCACCGTGGCGCCGAAGGTCGCGGCGAATGCCAAGGCCGAACTGCCGATGAAGCCTTACGACAAGCGCTGATCGCTCGTCGTCAGGATGCACCAACCGCTGTCATGGCCGGGACTCGTCCCGGCCATTCACGGCTTGCATTTATTTTGTGAAGACGTGGATGCCCGGCCAAAAGCCGGGCACGACGAGATTGCCGCCAAGCGGGGCGGATAACAGGAAGCCAATCGGTGCCTTTTGAAATCTACCTGAACGTTGCCGTCGCGGGCATTCTGACCGGACTCGTCTACGGGCTGATGGCGCTCGGCCTGTCGGTCATTTTCGGCGTCGTGCGCGTCGTCAATTTCGCCCACGGCGAAATGATGACCGTCGCCATGTACATCGCAGTGACCTTGTTCGCGACCCTCGGCCTCGACCCGCTGGTCATGCTGGTGCCGATCGCGGTCGTGCTGTTCGCCTTCGGCTACCTGCTGCAGAAGAGCCTGATCAATCCCTTCATTACGCGGCCGGAGCACAGCCAGTTCCTGCTGCTGGTCGCGGTCGCGATGATCATGATCAACGTGCTGTTGATTCTGTTCGGGCCGGATGCGCAGAACGTCCAGGTATCCTACGCCTATGACAGCTACCAGATCGGAACGCTGATCGTCGACGCGACCAAGACTTATGCGGCCTTCGCCGCGCTGGTGGTGGCGACGGCGCTGTTCTGCTTCTTCCGTTACACCACGCTCGGCACGTCGATCCGCGCTTGCGCCGACAATTACACAGGCGCGCTGGTCGTCGGCCTCGACGTCAAACACCTTTACGCGCTCACCTTCGGTCTCGGCGCGGCCTGTGTCAGCGCGGCAGGCGTGATGCTGGTGCTGATCGTCGACGTCACGCCGGCGCTCGGGCCCGCCTATACGCTGCTCGCCTTCGTCATCGTCATTACCGGCGGTCTCGGGTCCATGCCAGGAGCGCTGCTCGGCGGCGTGCTGATCGGATTGACCGAGGCGATGGCTGGGCTGCTGTTCACCCCGTCGGCCAAAAGCATGTTCGCTTTCGCGATCCTGGTGCTTGTGTTGCTGTTCCGTCCGCAAGGTATTTTGGGCAAGAGGGCCGTATGATCGCACGCCTCATCGACGGCGTGCCGGCGCGCGCGCTCATCCTGCTTGGTTTGCTGCTCGCGTTCGCGATCTTCGCGCCGCTGTTTGCCAGCGACTATGTGCTGACGGTTCTCATCCTGATCTTCTATTTCGCCTATACCGGACAGGCGTGGAACATCATGATGGGCTTTGCCGGGCAGTTGTCGCTCGGCCACACGCTCTATGTCGGCCTCGGCGCCTACTCCGCGGCGGCTTTGTTCGTGCACTACGGCATTGCGCCCTGGATCGGGCTCATGGTGGGCATACCGATCGCCGGCGCGGTCGGCGCCTTCATCGGCTTCCTGGCTTTCCGTTTCCGGGTCGGCGGCGTCTATTTCGCCATCCTGACCATCGCCTTCGCCGAATTCGCCCGCGTCGGTTTCGACCATCTCCCCTTCACGTCGGGCTCGTCCGGCCTGTTCCTGCCGGTGAAGCAGTATTCCGGCAATGATCTGTGGACGCTGCGCGGCGAGCCGGTGATGTTCTACTATGTCCTGCTGGTGGCGACGGTCGCGGCTTTCATCGGCTGCCGCATGCTGTTGCAAAGCCGCATCGGCTATTTCTGGCTGGCGATCCGCGAAGATGAAGAGGCCGCCCGCGCCGCCGGCATCAATACGTTCCGCTACAAGATGATCGCGGTCGTGATCTCGGCGGCGATGACGTCGTTTGCCGGCGTGGTCTACGCCTTCT
This sequence comes from Pseudomonadota bacterium, assembly GCA_023432845.1. GTDB lineage: Bacteria > Pseudomonadota > Alphaproteobacteria > Rhizobiales > Xanthobacteraceae > Pseudolabrys. Next base: position 3,195 of record JAEZEY010000432.1, on the reverse strand, counting down.
ACTACAACAACCTTTTTCCCGAACAGATCTTTCATATCTCGCGCTCGATCGAGATCATCCTCGGCCCTATCGTCGGCGGCGTCGGTACCTTGTTTGGCCCGATCCTCGGTGCCTTCATTCTCACCGGGCTTGCCGAAACGTTGACTGAAGGCCTGCACGCGATCGGTGTCGATGTGCCCGGCGCCAAGCAGGTGTTCTACGGCATCTGCCTTCTGTTCGTGATCATGGCGTTGCCGGACGGCGTGTGGCCGTGGCTCAAGCGCCGGCTCGGTCTGACGGAGCGCCAGTCATGAAGCCGCTTCTCGAAGTCCAGGGCGTCAGCAAACGCTTCCGCGGCCTGCTCGCCGTCGACAAGGTCGGTTTCGACGTGCCGCAGGGCGCCATCTATGCCGTCATCGGTCCGAATGGCGCCGGCAAGACCACCTTGTTCAACATGATCGCTGGCGTGTTTGCGCCCGACGGCGGCACCATCAATTTCGCCGGCGAGCAGATCGACGGCATGTCGCCCGACCAGGTGGCGCAGCGCGGCATTGGCCGCACCTTCCAGATCGTACGGCCGTTTCCGGCACTGACGGTCGAGGAGAATGTTCTCATCGGTGCGCTGATGAAGCGAACCGACGTGTCGGTCGCGCGCGCCCATGCGCACGAGGTGCTGCGCCGGATCGATCTTTACGACAAGCGCACCCATCTCGCTTCGTCGATGACGCTGCCCGACCGCAAGCGGCTCGAAGTCGCCCGCGCGCTCGCCACCGATCCGAAGCTGCTGCTGCTCGACGAAGTGATGGCGGGCCTGCGGCCGACCGAAACCGACCGCATGGTCGACATTCTCAAGGAACTGAACCGCGACAGTGGCCTGACGATCCTGCTGATCGAGCATGTCATGCGCGCGGTCATGGCACTGGCGCAGCACATCGTCGTGCTGCATCACGGCGCCAACATCGCCGAGGGCGCGCCTGCCGACGTCGTGCGCGACAAGGCCGTGATCGACTCTTATCTCGGTGCGGAGGCGGTGTGATTACAATGCATCCCATCATCGTCATTGGAGGAGTCCTCTAATGCTCCTCGTCGAGAATCTCGATGTTCATTACGGCGATGCGCAGGCGCTCGACGGCGTCACACTGGAGATTCCGGACCGCGCTATCGTTGCCATCGTCGGCGCCAACGGTGCCGGCAAGACGTCGCTGATCCGCGCCATCGCCGGCATCAATAGGCCGACGCGCGGCCGCATCGTCTATCGCGGTGATAATATTGCCGGCCTGCCGAGCTACAAGGTCTGCAACCTCGGCATCGGGCAGGTGGCGGAAGGTCGGCAAGTGTTTCCGTCGCTGACGATCGCCGAGAATCTAGCCATGGGCGCCATGATCCCGCGTGCCAAGGCCAATCGCGATCGCAACCTCGATCGCGTCTACACCATGTTTCCGCGTCTGGCCGAGCGCCGCGCTCAGGCCGCCGGCACCTTGTCGGGCGGCGAGCAGCAGATGGTCGCCATCGGCCGCTGCCTGATGGGCGAGCCGGAACTGATCATGTTCGACGAGCCGTCGCTCGGCCTCGCGCCGGCGATCGTGCAGCAGGTGCTGGCGACGGTGCGCGATCTCAATCGCGAAGGCATGACCTGTGTGCTGGTCGAGCAGAACGTAGCGGTGTCGCTGAAGCTGGCGAGCCACGCCTATGTGCTGGAGAACGGCCGCATCACCCTGTCCGGTTCGGGCGAGGAGATGCTCGGCGACGACCGCGTAAGACAGGCTTACCTCGGGATCTAGCGCTTCAATCGAAGCAGTCGCGTTTGTCATGTCCCGCGTAAGCGGGGCATCCGGTAATCTCGGGATGTGCGCCTTGCTGGATAGTCCGCTTTGGCGGGCGATGTCGGCTTAGGCTAGCGGGGCAGCAGCCCGGCCGGGCGGCGGTTCTGCCGCATCAGCAGGTTCAGCGCGGCGACGCGCAGGCTGAGCGGGCAATTCGGAAAACTGGCGCGGAGCAGCTTGAGCGCTTCGGCATCGGTGGCCGGCGAATATTTCATCACCGTTTCGGCCATCCATAGCGCATCGGCGACCGGAGTGTCGGAGCGGGACGCGTGCAGAGCTTGACCCATTGTGCAGTCCTGTGCGCTGTCAGACCACAGTCTGGAACCGGCATTCCCAGTCTGCGGCTCGGACGTTAGGGATTGGTTAACAACGCAAACGGCCGGCGGTTCCGCCGACCGTTTCAGTCCTAACTGATTCGGGTCTGCTGCGAATCCCCCGTCTTCGACCTATTTTAAGGGCTGCCCGATGGTCACGGTGCAGGTGCCGACGCCCTCGATGCTGCACTCCAGCTTGTCGCCCGCCACCGTCGCGGCGACGCCGGCCGGCGTGCCGGTCATGATGATGTCGCCCGGCGCCAGTTCTACCATCTTCGACAGGTCGGCGATGATTTCGGGCACGTTCCAGATCATCTGGTTGAGGTTGCCGTCCTGCCGTAGCTGGCCGTTGCACTTGAGCGTGATCTTGCCGCTCTTGGGATGTCCGATCTCCGAAGCCGGCTTGATGGCGCCGCAGGGAGCGGAGTGGTCGAAAGCCTTGCCGATTTCCCACGGCCGCTTCAGATCGCGTGAGGCGATCTGCAAATCGCGGCGGGTGAGGTCGATGCCGGCTGCGTAGCCGTAGATGCAGTCATTGGCCTTATCGACCGGGATGTTGCGGCCGCCCGACTTGAGCGCGACCACGAGTTCGACCTCGTGATGCATGTCCTTGGTCAGCGGCGGATAGGGCACGGTGCCGCCATCCGGTACGATGGCATCGGCGGGCTTGGCGAAATAGAACGGCGGCAGGCGCTCGTCCTGGCCCATCTCGCGGATGTGTTCGATGTAGTTGCGGCCGACGCACCAGATGCGGCGGACCGGAAAGGACTTGGCCGAGCCGGCAACCGCGATAACCGGCTGCGGCGGCGCCGGAATGACGTAGTCCGCGCTCATGAGAACCTGCCTCTACTATTGTTGATGACAAAGCCCGGCTCCGGGTAACGCATTCCCGGCGGACTGCCAAGGTGCTGCCAAGACGCCGGAGCGCGGCGCCTCAGGCGGGCACGGCCGCGAGCGGCGCCGGCTGTTCCTGGTCCTTCAGCTGCAGCCGGTAGAACGTGGCGTAGCGGCCGCCTTTGGCCAGCAGTTCGTCGTGGCGGCCGGATTCGGAGGCATGGCCGCCTTCGATCACATAGATG
>JAEZEY010000371.1 GCA_023432845.1 Pseudomonadota bacterium | reverse complement strand
ATGGCGGGCTTTCCTGTTTTCATCGAGGTCGGCCGCGTGCCGCCGCTGGTGGTTGGCGGCGGCGAGCTGGCGCTGATCAAGGCGCGGCTGCTGCTGAAACGCGCGGCGCTTGTCGAAATCGCCACGGATTCTGCGGTTCCAGGCATCCATGCGCTGGTGGCTGATGGCAAGGCGCTGCTGGTTCCCGGCGCGCCTGATCGCGACGCCATCGCGGGTCGGCCACTGGTGATTTCCGCGACCCAGGATGATGCGGAAGATGCACGCATCTCGGCGATCGCGTGCGCGCTTGGTGTGCCGGTGAACGTGCCGGACCGGCCGGAGCTGTGCACGCTTTCGCTGCCGGCCATCGTCGATCGCGGCGAGGTGACGGTCGCGATCGGCACGGAAGGTGCGGCGCCGGTTCTGGCGACTGAGCTTCGGGCGCGGCTGGAGCAGGAGCTGCATCCGCGTCTCGGTCGGTTGGCGGAAATCGCACGTGATTATCGCGCGGACGTGGCGGAGAAGATGGACCCCGGCCCACAACGCCGTGCATTCTGGCAGGGCGTTTTTTCAGGCCCCGCAGCCGACGCCATCCTTGCTGGCGACGAAGAGGGCGGGCGTAAGCTAATTACGGAGCGTTTGTCGGGTACGGCGCAGGACGGTCCACCGCCCGGTCGCGTCATCCTCGTCGGTGCCGGTCCGGGTGATCCGGACTTGCTGACACTGAAGGCTGTGCGCGCGCTGAAGAACGCTGACGTCATCCTTCATGACGGCCTGGTTGGTGATGGCGTTCTGGAATATGCGCGGCGCGAGGCGCAGATCATTTCTGTCGCCAAGGCGCGTGGCCGGCATTCCAAGACGCAGGCCGAGATCAACGCGCTGATGGTGGCATTTGCTCGCGAAGGCAAAACGGTGGTGCGGCTGAAGGGCGGCGATCCGTTCATGTTCGGCCGCGGCGGCGAGGAGATCGATTGCCTGCGTGCATCCGGCATTCCGGTTGATGTCGTGCCGGGTATTACGGCTGCCGTTGCGGCCGCGGCATCGCTGCAAATCCCGCTGACGCATCGCGATGTCTCGCATTCTGTGACCTTCATCTCCGGCCATGCAGCAGGCACCGGATCGCCCGATTTCGATCAGGTCGATTTCGCAGCCCTCGGGCGCGGGCAGGCGACGCTCGCGGTCTATATGGGGCTGGCGACGGCGGGCGCACTTGCTGACAAGTTGATCGCGTCTGGCTGGCTCGCAACGACGCCGGTGATCGCCATCGAGCGGGCATCCCACGTCAACGAACGGCGTGTGTCGGCGACGCTCGAACTGTTGGCGCGCGATCCCGCCAGCCTCGGTCTCAACGGTCCCACGCTTCTGATCGTCGGCGAGATCGCGGGACTGCCCGCGGCGGGCACGGTCATCCACGCTGACCGGCACACCGAAAATCGAGAGGCCGTTTATGCCTAGCATTGTGACCGCCAACGAACTGCGCTCGGGCGCGGTGGTCTATCTCGCGGACGGCGGCCGATGGGTCGAGGCGCTGGAGCAGGCGGCGATCGCCGCCGATGCCGATGCGCTGAAGCAGATGGAGCAACTCGCGGTGCAGGCGGTGGAGAGCTGTACCGTGACGGGCGTGTACGCCATGAACGTGAAACTTGCCGATGGCCGGCCGACGCCGGTTTCCGTGCGCGAGCGCATTCGCGCGGCGCGCGCCCCGACAGTTTGAGGGATTGTTTCAATGTATCGCTATGACGAGTTCGATCATGGCTTCGTCACCGAACGCGTGAACCAGTTTCGCGATCAGGTGACGCGTCGTCTGGCCGGTGATCTGACCGAGGAGCAATTCAAGCCGCTGCGTTTGCAAAATGGGCTTTATCTGCAGCTTCACGCCTACATGCTGCGCATCGCCATTCCCTATGGCGTTCTGTCGAGCCGCCAGTTGCGCCAGCTCGCCATGATTGCACGGCGTTGGGATCGCGGTTTCGGCCATTTCACGACGCGCCAGAACATCCAGTTCAACTGGATACGCCTCGATGATGCGCCCGATATTCTGGCGGCGCTGGCCGAAGTCGAGATGCACGCCATCCAGACCAGCGGCAACTGCATTCGCAACGTGACGGCTGATCCTTATGCTGGCGTCGCGGTCGACGAGATCGAGGACCCGCGCGTGTGGGCGGAGGTGCTGCGGCAGTGGTCGACGATCCACCCGGAATTCCTGTTCCTGCCGCGCAAGTTCAAGGTCGCGATTACGGGCGCTGCGGAAGATCGCGCCGCGATCCTGTTCCACGATATCGGCCTGAAGATCGTAAAGGGGCCGAGCGGCAAGACCGGCTTTCGCGTGTTCGTCGGCGGTGGCCAGGGACGCACACCCTATGTCGCGCAGGAAATCCGCGACTTCGTTCCGCGCGAGCACCTGCTGTCGTATCTCGAAGCCGTCATGCGCGTTTACAATCTGCATGGCCGCCGCGACAACATCTACAAGGCGCGCATCAAAGTCCTGGTGAATGCTCTCGGCATCGCGGAATTCCGCAACCAGGTCGAGGCCGAGTGGGCCAAGCTCGATAAGCCGTCGATTGATCTTCCAGCCGAGGAGTTCGCGCGCATTGCTGCCTATTTCGCACCGAAGACGCTGAAAACCTCGGCAGTGCGCGTCGCGGCGATCGAGGCGCGCCGCCATTCAGATGCCGGATTCGATCGCTGGGTGCGCACAAATGTGCTGCCGCATCGGGTGTCCGGGCACGCCATCGTCAATATCTCGTTCAAGGAGCCCGGCAAGGTGCCGGGCGATGCCACGGCCGAGCAAATGGAGGCGGTTGCCAACCTCGCAGATGCCTATGCGCATCAGGAAATCCGCGTCACCTATCAGCAGAACCTGGTGCTGCCGAACATTGCGGTGAAGGATCTGGCGGCGGTTTATGATGGGCTGGTTGAAGCAGGCATCGAAACGGCGAATACCGAATTGATCACCGACATCATCGCTTGCCCAGGGCTGGACTACTGCAATCTGGCCAATGCGCGCTCCATTCCCATTGCCCAGGCCATTTCGCTGCGTTTCGCCAAACCTGAGCGCGTCGAGGAGATCGGTCCGCTGCGCCTGAACATCTCCGGCTGCATCAATGCTTGCGGCCATCATCACGCGGGCAACATCGGTATTCTCGGCGTCGATAAGAAAGGCACCGAGCACTATCAGATCTCGCTCGGCGGCAGCCCGAAGGACGACGCGGAGGTTGGCGATATCGTCGGCCCAAGCTTCACCGCGGAGGATGTGCCGGACGCTATCGAGACGATCGTCGATACGTACCTGAAGCTGCGCCACGAAGCGTCGGAAACGTTCGTGCAGGCCTACCGCCGCATTGGCAAGGCGCCGTTCCGCGATGCTCTGTACGGCTCGGATCAGTCATGGCGATCCAAGTCCGAGACGGTGGAGGCCGCCAATGTCTGAGCCCAAGCCGCTTCTCACGCCATTGAGGCCGCCGTCCACGGAGCCGAGGCTATGGCACAGCGGACGCTTCGAGCCGGACACGTGGTGCAGTCTCGACGATGCCGATGCACTGCCGATCGAAGGCCGCGCCATTCTCACCCTGTCGCGCTGGCGGGGCGAGCAGGCGACGTTGGCCGCGCTCAGCGTGCCGTTGGGCATCAAAGTGCAGTCGAACGAGGCGCTCGATCCCGAGACGGATGATCTCGACCGGCTTCAGCTTATCGCGCTCGCGTTCCCGAAGTTCACCGACGGCCGCGCCTATTCGACGGCCCGCCGCCTCAAGGAATGGGGATACAAAGGCGAGATCCGCGCCACCGGCGACGTGCTGCTCGACCAGATCCCGCTGATGCTGAGGTGCGGTTTCGACAGCCTGGAGATCGTCCACGCTCCGACCATCGACGCGCTTGAACGCG
>JAEZEY010000316.1 GCA_023432845.1 Pseudomonadota bacterium | reverse complement strand
GTCGCGATGTTCGGGCTTGATGTGGCTGGCGACCACTTTGAGTGCCGTCATCAGCACGGCGGCATCGTCGGTGAAGCCCAGCACGGGGAGAAAATCCGGCGCCATGTCGAACGGCAGCACGAAATAGGCAATGGCGCCGACCAGTGTACCCTTGACCTGAAGCGGCGTCGCCCGGTCGAAGGCGCAGTAATAGGCGGCAAGCAGGTCTTCGGCGAACGGGATGCGCGCCGCGACCGTGCCGAACTTGCGCCAGAACCTGCGCGGCAGCGACGGATCGTCGCCGGCGGTGGAAGTTCCGAATGTTGCGTTGGCAAAGGGCATGGCTTTTATTTGGTCCTCGCCGGAGGCGGCTTCAAGGCGGCTCGCTCTTCGCAGGCTCACGAATCCGCAATCATCTCCATCGCCTCGGCGAGATTGATGTCGAGCTCGGTGACGCCGCCGGCGTCGTGGGTCGACAGCGTCACCTCGACGGTCCGGTACACATTGAACCATTCGGGGTGGTGGTTCATTTTCTCGGCGACCAGCGCCGCCCGCGTCATGAAGCCGAAGGCCTCGTTGAAATCACCGAAGGTGAATTTCTTGACGATGGCGTCGCGGTTCTTGACGTCGGCCCAGCCGGACAGCCTGGCGAGCGCCGCCTTGCGGGCCTCGGGCGACAGTTTTTGCGCCATATCATGCTCCTCACGGTCAGATTCGTGGCAGAATGCACGCCAACGCCGTGGCCTCGCAATCGGTTCGGAACATCCCCATTTGAGTGGGACGAGGGCGCTCAACGAGGGTTTTCATGTCCTGGTCCGTCAATATCGGCACAATCGCCGGCACTGTCGTCCGCATCCATCTGACATTCCTGCTTTTCCTGGCCTGGATTTTCGCCGCCGGTTATTCCCGTGGCGGCAGCGAGGCGGCGTGGGACGTCGTCATCTTCGTGGTCCTGCTGTTTGGCTGCGTGCTGCTGCATGAATTCGGCCACATTTTCACGGCCAAGGCCTTCGGCGTTTCGACGCCTTACGTAACGTTGCTGCCGATCGGCGGCGTCGCACAACTCGAGCGCATTCCCGAAGAGCCGAGCCAGGAATTCCTGATCGCCATTGCCGGTCCACTGGTCAATGTCGCCATCACGATCCTGCTGATCGTGTTCGGCGGCGCCGTGCTGACGCAAAGCGCCGCAGCGGCCATCGACAACGGCCAAATCTCGATGGTCGACCGGCTCGCCGCCGTGAACCTGTTTCTGGCGGTGTTCAACCTCATCCCGGCTTTCCCGATGGATGGCGGCCGCATCCTGCGCGCCGCGCTCGCGGCGCGGCTCGGCTATGTGCGCGCCACGGAAATCGCCGCGGCGATCGGCCAGGCCGTCGCCTTCGCGCTCGGCTTCATCGGGCTCTTGTACAATCCGGTCCTGATCTTCATCGCCATTTTCGTTTATCTCGCCGCTTCGTCCGAGGCGCACATGGTGGCCCTGCGTGCCGTCTCGCGCGGCGTGCCGGTAAACCACGCCATGATGACGCAGTTCGCGACGCTCAAGCCGGAGGCGCATGTCGATGAGGCGGTGCAGACGCTGCTCGCCACCAGCCAGGGCGAATTTCCTGTCATCGATGGCGCCGGCAAGCCGGTCGGCCTCTTGACGCGCGCGGACGTCATCAAGGCGATCAAGTCCTTGGGCCCCGATGCCCGCGTCGCCGACGCCATGAGCCCGGACATCCCGACGATCAGCCACCGCAGTTCGCTCGACGAGGCGTTCAAGCTATTGCAGGAGAAGCAGACGGCGGCCATCGGCGTCACCGATAGCACCGGACGCCTGACCGGGCTGATCACGTCCGAGACCATCGCCGAAATGGTGATGCTCGGCGATGCTCTGCCGAGGGACTTGCGCGGCCCATGGGGACGGACGGCGAGTGTCTGAGGGCGGTTGACCCCGCGGATGGGCGCCGGCGGGCCGCCGCCGTTCATCATCCCGGCCCTTTCGCCCGATTTCGCTCGAAAATACGTCCCGGCGGCGGTTGCCAGTTGTTATTTGATGGTTATATTGCGCCGCAAAAGCTGCGTCGCGGGCCCCTGGGATAGCGGCCCGCGCTTTGGTTTTTTAACACATAGCCCCGAGACAGGAACCGGCGCCGGCACCAGGCCGCGCGCAAAAGGCAAATTGTATGGATCTCCGCAATATCGCGATCATCGCCCATGTCGACCATGGCAAGACCACACTCGTTGACCGCCTGCTGCAGCAGTCGGGCGTCTACCGCGAGAACGAGCGGCAGGTCGAGCGCGTCATGGACAGCAATGACATCGAGCGCGAGCGCGGTATTACCATTCTGGCCAAGGCCGCGTCGGTCGAATGGAAGGGCACGCGGATCAACATCGTCGATACGCCGGGCCACGCCGACTTCGGCGGCGAGGTCGAGCGCATCCTGAACATGGTGGACGGCGCGCTGGTGCTGGTCGACGCCGCCGAAGGCCCGCTGCCGCAGACCAAGTTCGTCGTCTCCAAGGCGCTGAAGATGGGCCTCAAGCCCATCGTCGTCATCAACAAGGTCGATCGTCCCGACGCCCGCGCCAACGAAGTGCTCAACGAGGTGTTCGACCTGTTCGCAGCGCTCGACGCCACCGACGAGCAGCTCGACTTCCCGATCCTGTTCGGCTCGGCCAAGCAGGGCTGGATGTCCACCTCGCTCGACGGTCCGCAGGACCTAGGCATGACGCCGCTGTTCGATCTCGTGCTCAATCACGTCAAGCCGCCGGTGGTCGAGGAAGGTCCGTTCCGCCTGCTCGGCACCATCATCGAAGCAAACCCCTATCTCGGCCGCATCGTCACCGGCCGCATCTTCTCCGGCAGCGTCAAGCCGAACCAGGCCGTGAAGGTGCTCGACCGCGATGGCAAGCTCATCGAGAGCGGACGCGTGACCAAGATCCTGGCGTTCCGCGGCACCGAACGCGTCAACCTCGAAGACGCCGGAGCCGGCGACATCGTCGCCTTGGCCGGTTTGCCGAACGCTACCGTCGCCATGACGATCTGCGATCCGGCCGTGGAATCCGCGCTGCCGGCACCGCCGATCGATCCGCCGACACTCGCCATGACCTTCCGCGTCAACTATTCACCGCTCGCTGGCACCGAAGGCACCAAGGTCACAAGCCCCATGATCCGCGACCGCCTCATGGCCGAAGCCGAAGGCAATGTCGCGCTGCGCGTGCGTGAATCGGACGAGAAGGACGCCATGGAAGTCGCCGGCCGCGGCGAATTGCAGCTCGGCATTCTGATCGAAACGATGCGCCGCGAAGGCTTCGAATTGTCGGTGTCGCGTCCCAAAGTGCTGCTGCGCAAGAACGAAGCCGGTGAAATCGAAGAGCCGATCGAGGAAGTCGTCATCGACGTGGACGAGGAGCATTCGGGCGTCGTCGTGCAGAAGATGTCGGAGCGCAAGGCCGACCTCGTCGAGATGCGCCCGTCGGGCGGCGGCCGCACCCGTATCGTCTTCCACGCGCCGCCGCGCGGCCTGATCGGCTATCAGGGCGAACTGCTCACCGACACGCGCGGCACCGCGATCATGAACCGTCTGTTCCACGGCCACGCGCCCTATAAGGCGCGATCCAGCGCCGCCGCAACGGCGTGCTCATCTCCAACGACAAGGGCGAAGCCGTCGCCTATGCGCTGTGGAATCTGGAAGACCGCGGCCCGATGATGATCGAGCCGGGCTGGAAGGTTTATACCGGCATGATCGTCGGCGAGCACACGCGCGAGAACGACCTCGTCGTCAACGTGCTCAAGGGCAAGCAGCTCACCAACATCCGCACCACGTCGAAGGACGAAGCGGTGCGGCTGACGCCGCCGATCCGCATGACGCTGGAAAAGGCGATGGCCTATATCCAGGACGACGAGTTGGTCGAAGTGACGCCGTCGTCGATCCGCCTGCGCAAGAAGCTGCTCGACGAGAACGACCGCAAGCGCGAAGAGCGCAAGAAGGAAGCCGAGCTGGCATAACGGGCGCGGCGCGCCAAGCGCCGCGTTACCGCCCGCAACTGTGCCGGCCTGCGACATTCGGCGTGCGGCTGGCGGCCTTTTGCGCGTGAAAACCGACCTGTGGCCGGTAATCCACACCCGTTAACCCATCGTTAATCATAGGGCTTGAAGCGTACAGGGTTCGTTGCTTGAATTCCACAATGAGCACGACCCTCATCGAGATTCGACGCGCCAAGACCGCCGACGCCGGCGAGGTTGCGGCAACGCATGACGAAGCGTGGCGGACGGCCTATCAGGGCATCATCCCCGGCGCCGAACTCGACAAGCTGATCAACCGCCGCGGCCCGGAGTGGTGGCAGTCGGCGATCCGCAAAGGCAGCCGGATTACCGTCTTGCAGTTCGGCGACCGCATTGCCGGTTACGCCAATTACGGGCGCAATCGCGCCCGCAGCCTTTTCTACGAAGGCGAAGTCTACGAACTGTACCTCCGTCCGGAGTTTCAGGGCCTCGGCTTTGGCCGTCGCCTGTTCAACGCCGCGCGCAAGGATCTCGGCCAGAGCGGGCTCAAGAGCCTCGTCGTCTGGGCGCTGTCGGACAACCAGCCGGCCATGGAGTTTTACCGCACGCTCGGCGGCCGCGCGGTCGCCCGCTCGTCCGAGAAGTTCGGGCCGAAGACCCTCGACAAGGTCGCCTACGCATGGCCGCAGAGCTGATTTTCACATCGAAGAATTTGCGTTGTCATGGTCGGGCTTGACCCGGCCATCCAGCTTATGGACGCACGGTGCCCACCTAAGCGAGATCGCCGGGTCAAGCCCGGCGATGACATAGTTTGTTGCTGCTCTATGCTCAGACAGCAGGCGCCTTCAACCCATTCAGCGCACGCGCCGCGCGCAGGGTATTCAGCATCAGGCACGCGATAGTCATCGGCCCGACGCCGCCCGGCACCGGCGTGATGGCGCCGGCGACCTTCACTGCTTCATCGAACGCGACGTCGCCGACGATCCGCGATTTGCCGCCCTCGCCTTCGACGCGGTTGATACCGACATCGATGACAATGGCGCCCGGCCTGATCCAGTCGCCGCGCACGAACTCGGCCTTGCCGATCGCAGCAATGAGCAGATCGGCGCGGCGCGTCAATGCGGCGAGATCCTTGGTCTTCGAATGCGCGACTGTCACCGTCGCA
>JAEZEY010000313.1 GCA_023432845.1 Pseudomonadota bacterium | reverse complement strand
ACCACGCCCCCCGCCCCCTCCCGGCGCCGGTCCCTGCGCGAGACACGTATCATGTCCGAAACAATGACGGCGGCGCCCGATCTGCGCGCCAGGCTTGAGGCCGAACCGGGCGTCGTCATTGAAACCTTCGCCGAGGAAAACGGCCTCACCTGCCGCGAGGTCGTGGAGGCGATGCCAGCCTCCATGATCCGCTTCGCCAAGGGCGACTTCAGCACCGCGGCGGCCTTTGTCGAGGTGATGGGCGAGGTCGCCACTTGGGGCGATGTCACCTTCATCGTTCATACCGACGACGGCATCTTCGAGTTCGGCGGGCCGATCCCGCCGGGCTCGGAGGCGCGCAACTACTACAACCTCTCCGGTGCCAAGGGCCTGCACGGCCATCTGCGCGCCGAGCGTTGCGCCGGCATCTGCTTCATGGAGCGGCCGTTCTTCGGGCGGCTTTCGGCGTCGATCCTGCTGTTCAACCGCGACGGCGGCATCATGTTCAAGATCTTCGTCGACCGCGACGAGAAGCGCGAACTGCTGCCGGATCAGCTCGCGGCGTTCCGCAAGCTCGCCGACAGGATGTGCTGAAACGTAGCGTTTTCAAGCGAAGTGGACGCCGGTTCGCGTGAAGAAAACGCGTCTGAAAAATGCCGCGCCGCCGCCTGACAAAGGTCAAGGCGGCGGCCGGTCTTTCTGCTAGACGTGTCGTTGCCATGAGTCGTGGACGACACATTTTCGCCGCCATCGCCGCCGCCGCGCTCTTTGCGGGGGGTGCCAACGCCCGCGCCGAGGAGCCGGCCGCGCGGGGCCGAGCGCTGCTCAAGGAAAATTGCGCGCGCTGTCACGCCATCGACCGGCTTGACACGAGTCCGCATCGGGCGGCGCCGCCCTTCCGTGTCATTGGTGTGAGCTTCGATCTCGACCAGTTCGCGCGGCAGCTGCGCCGGGGGCTGGCGTCATCGCATCCCGAAATGCCGGAGTTCCACTTTAGGGCCGACGACGCCGATGCCGTCGTCGCCTATCTGCGGACGATTCAGCAGTAGTCGGATCACCGATCCAGCGTGATCTCATCGCCCTTGGCGCGCGACACGCAGATCATCATCGTGTTGGCCTTCTCGGCGTGCGACAGCACGAGGTCGCGATGATCGACCTCGCCGGCCAGCACCTTGACGCGGCAGGTGCCGCAGGTGCCGGTCTCGCACGAACTCGGCACGTCGAAGCCGGCCTCGCGCAGCACCTCGAGAATGGATTTGTCGGCCGGCACATCGAGGGTCCTGCCGGCTTTTGCCAGCCTCACGCGGAACGGGCGGTCGCCGCCAGGCGGTTTTGCCGCTGGTGCGAAGGCTTCGAAATGAAGGGCTGTCGGCGACCAGTGGTCGGTCATCTCGCGCACGGTCTCCATCAGCGGGCGCGGGCCGCAGCAATACAGATGCTCGCGGTTCTGCCGTTCCTTCAGATACGGCCCGAAGTCGAAAGCGCGAGCGGGATCGCCATAGTCGTAATGAATGGTGACAAAGTCCTTGAGCTCCGGCGCCGATAATTCGTCACGGAATGGCGCCAGCTCGGGCGAATGCGCGATGTAGATCAGACGGAAGCGTTTGCCGGCGCGGTGCACCTGACGGATCATCGACATGATCGGGGTAATGCCGATACCGCCGGCGATAAACAGGAAATCCTGGGCGCGCGGCGGCAGCGCAAACACGTTGACCGGCTCGCCGACCATGATGATATCGCCGGCCTTGACGCGGTCGATCAGTTCGCCGGAGGCGCCGCTGCCGCTCGTCTCGCGCTTGACCGCGACCTGATAGCGGTCGTGCTCGGCCGGGTCGTTGCAGAGCGAGTATTTGCGGATCGCGCCGTTCGGTACACGGACCGAAATATAAGCGCCGGCGGAAAATTCCGGCAAGGCGAGGCCGCCAGGCTCCTGGAACTCAAACAGGTGAATTCCGTCGGCGATCGGCTCGTTGCGGGTGACGCGCAGCGGCATCATCTGCAGGTCTGGACTGGCGTCGTGGCTCACAGGCACTCCGGTCAGATCTCTTCGTCTAGCCTGACAGGTGGCCGTTTTCGGCGGCCACTGCAAGGTCCGGAGTATTACGTGGTTCGGCGTCAGCGCGCGCCGGTCCTGACGCGTTCAACCGGCAGATTGCCGCTCGAGGCGGCGGTGACGGGTACGGCATTGGCGCTCAACGCTCCGACCGCATTGGCCAGACCGGCGCCGAAATCCGGGTCGCGTCCCTTCGGGCCGAGATCGCGCGCGGTCGATTGCAGAATGGCGCGCACTCTGGCCGGTGTCAGACGGTCATTGCGCTCCAGCATCAGCGCCACGATGCCGCTGATCCCGGCTGCGGAGTAGGAGGTGCCCGACGACACTTCGTAGCCGTCCGGTATCGCCACCAGAAGCTGGTCGCCCGGTGCAGCCACGGCAATGTGGCGGCCGCGATTGGACTGCGCGAACAATTTGTCCTCGGCATCGGTTGCTGTCACCGCGATCACATTGGGATAGGCCGCCGGGTAAAGCGGCGCCGATGTCGGCCCTTCATTGCCGGCCGCCGCGATCAGCACGATGCCCTTCTTGTATGCTGCGTCGAGATTGCGGCGAATGGCCGGGTCGTTCGGTCCGGCAAAGCTCATATTGATGACCCGGGCGTTCTTGGCGGCGGCCCATTCGATCCCTTTCAGGATGCCAAAAGTGGTGCCTTCAGCGCTCCCGCCTTTCGGATCGAAGGCGCGGATGGCGAGAATCTTCGCTTTCGGCGCCGCGCCCAGCAGTTTGCCGTGCCCGGCGATCAACGCGGCGATGGCGGTGCCGTGACTATGGGCGGCCATCGGCGTCGACAGTGCGTTGTAATAGTCGGTGACGCTGCCCTTAAGCTCGTCATGTTCGGTATCGATGCCGGAATCGATGACCGCGACCGGAACGCCTTCTCCCTGCGCGAACCCATGCGCTTCCGGCAGGCGCAACTTGGCAAGCTCGTACTGCGCCGGATCGCCGGCCGGCTTCTGCGCATCCTGCTGCAACGTGTAAAGATAGTTCGGCTGCGCCGAGACGACGAGGTTGTTGGTTTCGAGTTCGCGCACCACCTGCGCGACGGAACGGCGATCCGGAATACGCCATCGATAGAGCGTGGTGCCGGAAAGCTGGCTGACCTGGGACTCGATCCGGGATAGCCGGTGCCGCCGTTGCAGTGCGTCGATCTGCTGCGGCCGCACAGAGTTGCGCAGTTCGAGCACGACCTCGTCCGGCACAAGGCGAGTCTCGTTCACCGGCGGTACGCCGCTCGGGCCGCGCCGCGCCGTGTTCTGTGGCGGGGAACGTCGTGGCTGGCGCGGTTCGTCGATGATGATCTCGCGGTCCTGCGGTGGCGGCACCAGATGCGGTATCGCCATGATGATGCCGGGCACGACGACGCCCCAGCCTGGTCCACGGAACCCGCCGCCACCGCCGCTGCCGCCACCACCACCGCCGCCGGAATTGCCGATCACCGGTTTGCCGCCGCGATATTGCTGAGCCTGCGCGGCTCCGTCGATCGCCAGCGGAGCGGCCATCAACATTGCCGCAGCGGCGAGACCAAATATGGCGTTGCGCTTGATGGGCATGGCTTGTTCCTCCTTGGCCGGACTTACTGGGTGCTCGCGATGAATCCGACGACCTTGTTGTCCTGGAGCTTCTTTACGATGATGCCGAGTTCGGCTTGCGGCAGCGGCGTCGGCGAAACCTTTACTTTATACAGCCCGCCGCTCGTTGGGCCGGAGACGATCGTCAGCTTG
>JAEZEY010000293.1 GCA_023432845.1 Pseudomonadota bacterium | reverse complement strand
CTCGCGGAAGACGCCGCTGGCCTCGTCAGAGGCGCCAAGGTCGACGCCAAGGTCGGTAGGCCCCACGAACAGCGCATCGACCCCGTCGACCGCAGCGATCTCGGCCACTGCAGCGATGCCGGCGCGTGATTCGATCTGCGCAGCAAGGATGATCGAGTCGTTTGCCTCGCGCAGGTAGTGCTCGTAATGCGCGCCGTAGCCCGAAGCGCGGGTAGTCTGGGCTGCGCCCCGCTGGCCGAGCGGCGGGATTCGCGCCATCGAGACGCAGCGCCGTGCCTCCTCTACGGAGGACACGTGCGGCACCATGATGCCATGAGCACCGAGGTCGAGCACGCGCTTGAAAACCGATGCATCGATTGCCGGCACCCGAACGAGCCCGGCCACTGGACTGGCCTGAATGGCCTGCAACTGGTGCAGCAGGTCGGAGTATTCCGAGGTGCCGTGTTCAAGATCGAAGAGCAGCCAGTCGAATCCCGAGCCCGCCGCGATCTCGGCAGCGATCGACGAGCCGAGACTGAGCCACGCCCCCCCGAGCATTTCCCGACCGAGCAACCGGCGGCGCACAGCCTTCGCCGTCTCGATCGCGGGACCGCTTGTGGTGGGCAAAGTCATGGCGCTCTCCTTCGTCCGATCAGGCATAGAGTTGCGGGCGCGCGTTTGCAATCTCTTTTCGCTCGCAAACGAACTTCGTACACCTATATCGCTTCTATTACGTTCGTTTTTGCTCGTATGGCTTCTGAAGGCGGCCACTTCGCTCGACGTGCAGGGCTTGAACTTGCTACGAGGGGTAAGGAGATTCGCGATATGACGGCGCTCAACCCAAGACAGCAATTGCTGGTGCAGCTGGCGCGCGAGCGTGGCTACGTGACCGTCGACGAACTGGTCGAGCGGCTCGAAGTGACCCACCAGACGGTCCGGCGTGACATAAACTACCTGTGCGAAGCCGGCATTCTGTCGCGGTTTCACGGCGGGGCCGCCTTCCGCTCGAGCGTCGCCAACCTGCCCTACGAGGCGCGACTCGATTCGATGGCGGCCGAGAAGCAGGCGATCGCGCGGGCGGTGGCGGCGGAAATCCCCGACCACTCGTCAGTGTTCATCGATATCGGCACAACGGCCGAGGCGATCGCGTCCGAGCTGCGGCAGAAAAACGGCCTTCGCATCGTCACCAACAACATCAACGTCGTGAACCTGCTCGCCCGACGTGAAGACTTCGAAGTTGTCGTCTGCGGAGGCGTCGTGCGCAGCCGCGACCTGGCCGTGGCCGGCGAGACTGCAACCGAGTTCCTCAAGCGCTTTCAGGTCGATTACTCGATCCTCGGCGTTGTCGCTATCGGCCTCGACGGCAGCATCCTCGATTTCTCGGTCAACGAGACCCCGCTGACGCAATCAATCATCGAATGTGCCCGAAAGTGCTTCGTCGTCGCCGACCACACGAAGTTCGGGCGGCATGCGATGGCCAAGGTGGCACACCTTTCGCAGACCAGCACCCTTTTCACCGACGACTTGCCGAACCGCGAATGGCGTGACTGTTTACAAGATGTCGGAATCGAAATTCGCGTGGCAGGACAGACTCATCAGCTGGTTGCGCAGGCATAGTCCGCGTCTGCGGAAGGATGGAGACAACTGGGATCCGTGCCCACGTGTTCAAGCTGCCCGTTCTCCATGTCGACGTATAGAACGTAGCCGGGGTGCAGTTCGGCGCGTCCACCGCGGCCACTCCGCATGCTACTGCCAGAGCCCAGTGCTCATGCGGCGACCCTCTCAGGTTCCCCGCAGCACGGATCTTCCGGCAGTGACGGTCACGTGCGGAAAGGCAGTTCACCGTCGCGCGTGATGTGAGCGGTGACCTTGGGTTGATCAAGGTAACGTCTCTACCAGACCGATGCCGCGACCCCTTCACGGTCGTCCTTGAGTTTACCTGAGGCCGCTACGGTGCCGTCACTTGACGCAGTACAAACAAGGAGCGTCTGCCGGTCTGGCAGCCACGTCTGAGAGTGGACCCCGTAGTCTTCATCGCAGTACTATTCGGCGCCGCCTTCCATGCAGGATGGAATGCGATCCTCAAGAGCAAGCTCGACCCGCTTGTCATGGTCGCACTCATCGCATTGGGAAGCGCCGCTTGTGCCATCCCGGCTCTCTTCTTTGCCGGCCCGCCACACTTTAGGGCGCTGCCCTGGCTGGTCGTGTCTCTCGTGCTGCACGCATTCTATATCGTCAGCCTGACGACTGCCTATCGGCACGGGGACATGAGTCAGGTGTACCCTCTGGCGCGCGGAAGTGCCCCTCTCCTCACCGCAGTCATCACCACGCTGTTGGTCGGAGAAGTGCTCAGTCCGACGGCGTGGGGAGGAGTCTTGCTGCTGTCGGGCGGCATTGTTCTCCTCTCGGTTCGTGGACACAGTCCCGGGCTGGGGTTCAACGCCACCGCGGTGTGGTATGCAGCACTCACGGCCGTCATGATCTCCGGCTACTCGATCGTCGACGGGCTGGGTGCTCGAGCAGGCGGCGACGCCCACTCATACACGCTGTGGTTGTTTCTGCTGCAGGGGATTGCGGTCGGGCTGATCGCATTTGTGCGCCGCGGCGCCACCCTGACCGCCGCTATCGGCCCGCACTGGAAGCTAGGCCTTATCGGCGGAGCCCTGTCATTGGCCTCCTACTGGATCGCCATCTGGGCCATGACCCAGGCGCCAATCGCCATGGTTTCGGCGCTTCGCGAAACCAGCGTATTATTTGCTGCGGTAATCTCGGTGGCTGTTTTGAAGGAGCGTCTCAATGCTGCGCGCGGCGCGGCGATTACAATCATATTGACCGGTCTGGTGCTGATGCGAATTGCGGG
>JAEZEY010000253.1 GCA_023432845.1 Pseudomonadota bacterium | reverse complement strand
CCGGCAGCTACGGCCCGTGGGTCGTCACCGCCGACGAACTGCCGCGCGGCGGCAAGGGTCTCAAGATCGAAACGCGCCTCAACGGCAACACCATGCAATCGTCGAACACCGACCACTTCATGTTTCCGGTGGCGGAATCGCTGGTCTATCTCACTGAAGGCATGACGCTCGAACCGGGCGACGTGCTGTTCACCGGCACGCCATCGGGCGTGGGTCATGCCCGCAAACCGGAGCCGGTATGGATGAAGGCCGGCGACACCATCGAGTGCGAAATCGGCGGCGTCGGCGTTCTCAAGAACACGATCGCCGACGAGAAGTGAACGAACCGTCCGCTCTGGCGTTGTTCTCCTGAATTTGACAGATTGCGCGTCCCGAGAAACGGCGGGGCGCGCACTTTGTCGCATGCGGATGGGCGCGCTGCGGGGCGACGTTACGGAGACTGTTGATGGCCGACGAACTTAAAGTGCTGACGATCTGCGGATCGCTGCGCAAGAAATCGTACAATCACGCGCTGGTGCGCGCGCTGCCGCTTCTGGTGCCGGAAGGCATGACCTTCACCGAGTCGCCGCCCTTCGACAGCTTTCCGTTCTACAACCAGGATATCCAGGACGCGTCCGGCTTCCCGGAGCCGGTGGTGAAGTTCGCCGACGCCGTGCGCGCCGCCGACGGCGTCATCATTGTCACGCCGGAATACAACTGGACCATTCCCGGCGCGCTCAAGAACGCCTTCGATTGGGTGTCGCGCATGAAGGATCAGCCATTCAAGGAGAAGCCGGTGGCAATCCAGTCCGCCAGCACCGGGCCGATGGGCGGCTCGCGCATGCAGTATCACATGCGCCAGTCGATCACCTATCTCAACGCCTTCATCTTCGGCACGCCGGAGGTCATCGTTAGCTTCGCACAGAACAAGTTCAACAAGGATACGCTCGAACTGACCGATCAGCAGACCAAGGACTTCATCAAGCAGCAGCTCGCCGGCTTCGCCGGCTTTATCAAGCGCGTGAAGGCGTAAAACGAAAGAGGGGAGCCATGTCGCGGCTTCAGGGTAAGGTTGCCATCGTCACCGGCGGCGCCAAGGGTATCGGCCGGCATTATTCGCTGGCGCTGGCGGCGAGCGGCGCGCGGGTGATGATCGCCGACATCGCCGACGGCAAGGACGTGGTCGCCGAGATCGGCAAGGCGGGCGGCCGAGCAGCCAGCACGATCTGCGACGTCGCCGACGAGGCCTCGGTGAAGGCCATGGTCGCGAGACGGTCAAGCAGTTCGGCGGCATCGATATCCTGGTCAACAACGCCGCGCTCTACGCCACGCTCAAGCCTCGCCCGTTCGATGAGTGGGACACCGACCTGTGGGACAAGGTGATGGCGGTGAACATCAAGGGCACTTATCTGCCGTGCCGTCACGTCGCCCCGCACATGATCGCCAAGAAGGCCGGCAAAATCATCAACATCGCCTCCGGCGCGCCCTACAAGGGCATTCCGCGCATGCTGCCTTACGTGGCCTCGAAGGGCGCCATCATCGCCTTCACCCGGGCGCTGTCGCGCGAGCTCGGCGTCCACAACATCAACGTCAATACGCTATCGCCCGGCTTCACCTTGTCGGACACCGGGCTCGCCAACACCGCGCATGTCGAGGAGGAGAGCGAGAAGGCAAGGGCCTCCCGCGCCCTCAAGCGCGACGCCTACCCGGAAGACCTAACAGGGGCACTGGTGTTCCTCGTTTCCGACGACAGCAACTTTGTGTCCGGCCAGTCTTTGGTCGTGGACGGCGGCTCGGCCAACAACTGAGTGGGCGAGCCCCGTTTGGGCTGCCCTGACGCTCGGCTGTTTCGCGGGTAGCCGATTTGCGGTATAGGATGGTTACAAATGGAACAATCGGGCGATCCACTCGCCCTTAGGGAGCGCGCTCATGTCGATGGCGGCGGACCAGACCAATCCTGGCGCAAAGCACAACATCCAGGCCTCGCGGCAGGCCTACTACGAGAAAATCCGGGGCTACAACCTCGCGCCGCTCTGGGAAGTGCTCAAGGGCCTCGTAACGCCCGAGCCGAAAACCCAGATGGTGCCGGCGGTGTGGAAGTTCCCGCAGGTCGAGAAACTGATGCTCGAGGCCGGCGACGTCATCACCGCCGAGGAAGCCGAGCGCCGCGTCCTCGTACTGGAGAATCCCGGCGACCCGGGCAAGTCCAAGATCACCAACTCGTTGTTTGCCGGCATCCAGCTCATCATGCCGGGCGAAATCGCCGACGTGCATCAGCATGTCGCCTCCGCCATCCGGTTCGTCCTCAAGGGCGAGGGCGCCTATACGGCGGTCGAGGGCGAGAAGTCGAACATGGAGCACGGTGATTTCATCATCACCGCCAACTGGGCGCCGCACGATCACGGCAACACCGGCAAGGAGCCGGTGATGTGGCTCGACGTGCTCGACATGCCGACCGTCAATCACTTCCAGGCGTCGTTCGCCAAGCACTTCGACGAGAAGATGCAGAACGTCAATCACGAGGACGGCGACTCGTTCGAGCGCTATGCGACCGGCGTGCTGCCGGACGGCATGCCGGCGGTGACCAACCGCTCGCCGGTGATCAACTATCCCTACCGCAAGATGAAGCCGGTGCTCGAACGCCTGCGCAAAACCGGAGACATTGACAAGCGCTTCGGTGCGCGCGTGCGCTATGCCAACCCGATCAATGGCGGTCCGGTGCTGCCGACCATGGGCGCGCATCTGTCGCTGCTGCCCAAGGGCTTCAAGGGCGAGCCCTATCGCTCGACCGACGGCACCGTGTTCTGCGTGGCGGAAGGCTCCGGCGTCACCGTGGTCGATGGCAAGCCGCTGGAGTGGGGCGTCAATGACGTGTTCGTCATCCCGCCGTGGAAGCGCTACAGCCACGAGGTCAAGGGCGACGGCGACGCCGTGCTGTTCTCGATCTCTGACCGCCCGGCGCAGGAAGCGCTGGGGATTTGGCGCGAGGGGAATTAGCGCGCGAGTCGGCCGCGGCACGTCACGGGCAATTGACGCAAATGAGCCGCCAGTTCTGATCGAGCCGATCGATCCGCGTCAGCGACAGCGGATCGATCACAAAGCGCAACATGCTGTCTGGCGCCGCATCGAGTGCGATGGCGAGCAGGGCGCGGATCGTGCCGGAATGCACGACCAGGATGACGTCGCCTGCCGGCAGCCGGCTCAATCCGTTGCGCACCCGGCCGATCTGATCGCTGAAGCTTTCGCCGCCCGGCGGGCGGTTGTCTGCGGCCGCGCGCCAGAACGCCTGGTAGGCATCGCCCAGTTCGCACGCCAGGTCTTCGTGCCGTCGGCCGAACCAGTCGCCGAAATTCTGTTCGCTGAACAAAGGCTCGTGCACCGGCGCAAGGCCCAGTGCCTGCGCGGTGTCGAGCGTGCGCCGCGCCGGTGAGGCGAACACGGCGGCGCCTTGCGGCAGGCGGGCGCGTAACGCCGTGAAGCGCGCGCTGTCGGTGAGATTGGCCGGCGCATCGGAGCGATGAATGACGCCGCGCGGGCCGTTGGTCGGCGCGTGGCGGATCAGCCAGAGGCGGGTTTCGCCGCTCATGACAGCCGCGCTGCCAGCAGCAGCAATACGACGATCTCGCTGCATTGCTCGGCCGCCCCCAATGTGTCGCCGGTCATGCCGCCGATCTGCCGCCACGCCAGCAATGCGATGGCGGCCGCCGCCAGCACCACGGCGATCGCGGCCAGCACGGCGAGCGGCCAGGGCAGGCTCAGCAAGGCGATGATCAGCGCCAGCGCTATCGCGGTGGCCGCGATAGCCGGCGTCGGCCGTCCCGCCGCATGGGCGAGCCCGTCGGTG
>JAEZEY010000235.1 GCA_023432845.1 Pseudomonadota bacterium | reverse complement strand
CCCTCATCTTCAACAAGCTGGCGCAGGGCGGAGCGAAACTCATCCTGCTCCTCCATGGTGAGCACGCCGGGCACGCCATGGAAATCGGTGTACCGGTAGCGGTAGACGTCATAGTTCACCACCGGCTTGGCGCAGGCGATCGCCCAGCGGATGGTGGACGATATGCTTGCGACGTAGACATCGCAAGCAGGCACCATCTCGGCAGTTCGCCACGTCCCGATGCGGATGCCGCGCCGTTCTATATGCCGCATCGACTCGGCGTCCACGGACGGGTGCAGCGCGACAACCACACTGCAGCCTTTCTGGTCCGAGAGCGTCGAAATCCAGAACTCGACCAGATCATTATAGGTGGAGAAGTCGCATTCCGGTCGGCCGCCGGTCAGGTAGAGGAAGTCGGGGGGCAGCGCGACGAGCACCAGCGGCCTTCCCGGGTCGAGGCCGAGTTCGGCGCACAGCCTTGAGCGGATGTGGCGCACGTTCGCGAGGCGCGCTGCCATCTCGTCGTCGGAAAGCGTGCCCGTCAGCACCATGCGACCGTCGTTCATGCCGACTTCCGCGTAGTAGTCGATCATCGCCTGGCTTTCCATGGCGATGGCATCGGCATAACCGCTGTTGAATGCCCAGGGCAAAGGAGGTGCAAGCCCGGCGAGTTCCATCGCCAGGACGCGGCCTGGCGGCACGCGGAACAGGCGCCGGCCCTTGTGCTCGCGGACCCATTTCGGGAAAAGCCGGGCAATCAGCGCGCCGGCCCAGCCGCGCACGTGGTAGTTGGGGTCCGCATGGTAGACCTCGGCCTGCTCCAGGCCGTTCGACATGGTCGACGGAACGATGAGCGTGCGCACACCGCGACGGCGGGCGAGTTGTACATAGACGGCCGTATCGTATCCGACCATGTCCCCGCCCAGCACCAGCAGTTGCGGCGAAACGGCGTCGAGCAGCATCTCGACCTCGTGGGCCGCGGCCACCAGGCCGAGCCGCTCCGACATGTAGGAAGAGCCGATGCCCGGAATATCGCGCATCAATCTCCCGACGACGCGGGCGAGGAATCGGTTGGCACCCCCGCCCTCCCCAGCGCCTGGCCGAGGCGTGAAGCCTGCAGACGAAAGGCCGTCAGCCAGCGGCGGTAGAAGGCACGTCACGCCCTCTGCCGCGCAAAGCTCGGCGAAGCGCTCGGCTGTCCAGTGGCCGAAGGGGCAGTAGAACACGGTGCGCGCGGCGGTGCGGGCGCGCACCAACTCGCCGAACAGCGACAGCTCGGTCAGGAAGGTCGTCGTGTGAGCGACGATGAGGACTGTGCCAGTATCTGGAATTTCCAATCCTTAATCCATATGCTATGCAAGATTTCAGAACTCACTCGTGCTAATATTACTATAGGATTCTCTTATATACCCGATACTCTTTATTATATTTATTTTCAGCAGGAACTGGCAATCTTAAAAATTGTGACTCTGGCAGCGTACGATCAATGATATCCCCCGGAATTATCTGTATCTGACGACGCGGGAAGTTCGTTGCAAGGTAATGATCGAGGTCGCCTTCATTCAATTCATCAGAAAGAACCGCGTTGAATAAGATAATACCATCCTTGCGCGTAACCCGCCGCATTTCGCGAAGGTAGCTCCACACCTTGATAGGTGGCACAAAGATCAACACGTTGTTGGCGATCATCAGATCAACGGAGTCGGTCGCCGTTCCACGCAGCGTTTCACCGTCAACCGGCATCTTCTTCGCACCGAAGCGTTCGGCAGTCCACTCGGCATAGTGTCGATCCGGCTCGTAGTTCTCGTATTCCTCTGGATGAAAACGTTCTGACAGATGCTTGATCGTCGCGCCCCACGCCCCACCGATCTCGCAGATCCGCTTTGGAGGTAGAGTGAAATATTCATCGGGCAGCAGCTTGTACAGCAAAGCGTCGGTGACCTCGTAAAGATTCTTAAGTCTGTCGACAAGATCGAAACCGCGACGCTTTGCGAAGCCAACTTCGTACCGGCCGAGCGCCATCGGCGAGCGGATCAAGCGATTGTCTGCCGACAGATAGGAGCAGCCAAGCGACTCCGGGCCGAAGACTTGTTCTAGCAGGACGCGGTAGTTGGTGTTCGCCAGTTCATTCTCAACCTCGCGGGCACCCTCCTCGCCATGTGAACTGCGCAGCCTGCTGCGCAGAAAATCCATTCCACTTTCCGGCAGCAATAGATCGCAATCTCGTAGGAAGTCCTGGAGATCGCTGGAAACCCAAGACCTAATTGGAGAGTTTTCGTTCGGGGCTTCGCCGGTTCGCGCCGCGCGGGCCTCATGCAGCAGCGCGTTAATCTCGGAGTTGTTCTGCGCATAGTCCTCAAGCAGCATGTTGTCGCTCGACGGCAAGTCGGGATTGGCGCCATACTCAAGCAGTATCCGAACCGCAGGAGCCGAGTGATACGAGCCCGCGAAAGTCAGCGGCGTTACGCCATCGCCGCGCTTGGCGTCCGGCGAGGCGCCGGCCGATAGTCTCGCACGCAACGCTTGCATGTCGTCCCTGGCAATCGCGTCGAACAGATCGGGCGCTGGCGCCGGGGGCGACACGGAACGGGAGACGACGGCGCGAACAATGCGCTTTACAGCACTACCGATCATCATTCATCTTCTCTTCAGGTGGCTGAATAGCATCGGCCTCAGCTCGGCGCACATAAAATCCGTAAAGGATGTCAGCGAGACGCTGAGCATTCTCCTCTTCCGCCGCGTTCACGTAGCCACCGGCCACCAGGTTTCGCGCCTCGTCGGCCGCTTCCCCGGACCCCGCGCGAGCCGCCAGCCAGTAGTAGGCATAGGCGAGGAGGAATTCGTCAGCAATGCGATGGATTTGTGCCATACGGAATAAGCTGTTTCGATCCTTCGCGTCAAACCTTCGGGCAGCGCGTGCATAATCGTCCGGGCACGCGATCGGCCGCCCGGTCAAAGCGCGCAGATCATCCGCAGGATTACGCAAGTAAGATTCGCAGGGCACGTCGATGAGGACGTTACCCGCCGCGCCGTGTCCCTCGACACCGTAGGCTGTCAAGCAAACGAAGTTATCCTCTAGAAGGGTCCGCATCGCAGAGGACCAAACGGCAAATGTGCGCCCATTTTCTGGCAGCCTGCTGTTGCAGATCAAGTTACGGCGCACCACCGAAT